>DATEGM010000460.1:0-11162 GCA_035280085.1 Terriglobales bacterium | reverse complement strand
TTACAGCGGTTTGACGTTCTCTGCCTGCCAGCCTTTGGGTCCCTTTACGACGTCGAACTGGACCTGTTGCCCTTCCTGCAAGCTGCGGAAGCCGCTGGATTGGATAGCCGAGAAGTGGACGAAAACATCTTCGCCATTCTGACGGCTGATAAAGCCATAGCCCTTCGCGTCGTTGAACCACTTTACAGTTCCTGTTTCCATTGTGTTGCCAATTCCTTTTCTTTGGTGATTTGTTGCGAGATCAAACGCAGGACAATGCAGGCAGGTGCTATTTAGCGTTACTGCTCACAAACCGCTTTCGATCAAACGCAAGTACATTTTACCTCACGGACACGATATTTCTGCAAGTATTTGTCCGGCAAAGCGATGGCAAAGTCTACGGCAAGCTCGCAAGTGAATGAGACGGCTAGACTTACGTTAGGCGCACCAACGTAATCCCAGATCGGGAGAGAAATCACGGGTTGGCATCCGGAGGCACGGGCAGCGCGCCGTGCCCACACACTTGTAGCCGATTCTTCGATTTTGCTGCGAACTGCCGTCGCCACACCCAGACCTGTTGGTGTGCGATTAACGCGGAACACTCTGGTTAAAAATCAAACGCCAATAGAGACATTAGGTGCTAAGTCTCTTTTTCCATTTTGGGAACTTCCCTTAACACGGGTAATCCTTTAGTCCGAATGTGGATCTGTATGGCGTATTCGTGAATCAGGATGACGATGCAAACATTTGTCCAGGCGCCGGACAAAGACAAATTTCCGCACTGGTAACCTTTCCCTCATTACCCGCGTTGGGCGCGGGTTTCGCGCAATAATTCCGCCGGACGACGTTCTACATACGAAGGCCGGAAAGCTAGGCGCCTCCCTCCCGGACCAAAGAACAACTGAGGGCAAGGACCATGAGGAAGCTCATTGCAGTCGTAGTGTGCCTGTTTGCGGCGTTAGCCGCGGCGCAGGAGAAACCGGCGCCGCAGGCGCAGGATAACGCGCCCGCATTAACCATCTACAACCAGAACTTTTTTGTAGCTCGCGAGCGCTTGCCGCTCTCGTTGCATGCCGGCATCAACCATGTGCAGTACGCGGGAATGACCAGCCTGCTGGAGCCGGATTCGGTGATTCTGCGCGATCCCGCCGGCCGCGCACTGCAAATCCTGGAGCAGAATTACCGCAACGACCCCGTCTCCCAGGAGCTCTTGCTTTCCATGTATGAGGGCAAGAGCATTGATTTCCTGGTGCAGCGCGGCGACCGCCAGGAGACGGTGCACGGCAAGATCATCCGCAGCGGCTACATTCCCAGCTCCGCCTATAGCGGCGGCTATCCCCAGCCGGGGATGGGCCAGCCGATTATTGAGGTAGATGGAGTGCTGCGCTTCGGCCTGCCTGGCCAGCCGCTGTTTCCGGCGCTCGGGGCCGACACCATTTTGAAGCCCACGCTTAGCTGGCTGCTGGAGACCAATCAGCCGGGCAACTTCGACGGGGAAATCTCCTACGTCAGCGGCGGCATGAGCTGGCAGGCTGACTACAATCTGGTTTTAGCCGAGGGCAGCGAGCGCAGCGTCAACCAGGTTGACCTGGTGGGTTGGATCACCATGCGCAACCAGAGCGGCAAGACTTACGAGAATGCGCGCATTAAGCTGCTGGCCGGCGACGTCAGCAAGTTGCAGGCGGCCAGTAACGCCCAGCGGGCGTATGCAGGGGTGGCCAAGGCAATGGCCGACGAAGCCATGGCGCCCGTGGTAAGAGAGAAATCGTTCGACGAATTCCACCTCTACACCCTGCAACGCCCCACCACTTTGCGGGATCAACAGACCAAGCAGGTGGAATTTGTCCGCGCTGCCGGAATTCAGTCGCAGCGACTCTATATTTACGATGGCGCTAACCTCGCCAACTATGCCTATTACAGTCCTGAGCAGGCCCGCCAGGACGTGAGCTACGGCACAGCTTCCAATCCCAAAGTTTGGGTGATGCAGGAGTTCAAGAACTCAGAAACCAACCACCTGGGCATTGCCCTGCCAAAGGGCCGGCTGCGCTTCTACCGCCGCGACACCGATGGCCACCTGGAGTTCGTGGGCGAAAACACAATTGACCACACTCCCAAGAACGAAACCGTGCGCGTTTACACGGGCAACGCCTTCGACGTGGTGGGCGAGCGGCGCCGCACCAGCATCCACATGGATAGCGCAAACCGCTGGATGGAGGAGTCGTTCGAAATCAAGGTACGCAACCACAAAAAAGAGGCGGTGAACGTACGCGTGGTCGAACACCTGTATCGGTGGACCAGTTGGAAGCTGCAGGAGCAGTCGCAGCCGTATCGCAGAACGGACGCTCAGACCATTGAATTTCCGGTGACGGTTGCACCCAATGGTGAGCAGGTGGTCACCTACCTGGTTCATTATTCGTGGTAGGTCTGTGGAGGTGGGGCGTGGCACCCCAGGACGGGGCGAAGCCCACACAATCTCCATTAAGTGGTTTCTATCGCACACACCTCCGCGCCCTTTTCGGGTGCGGGGGTGTTGATTGTCGAGGGTTCTATCGCAAGGAACTTAGGATTTGTCGGGCCCGAGTAGCGGCTGGCTGGCTGACTAGTCACGGGCCGGTTAGCCAGGCGACCAGGCAGCCATCCAGCTCAGCACGTGTTCTTTATAGCGCAACTCTTCTGGATTCCAAACACACCGAAGTACATGACCGGTGAGGGAAGCTCTGCTGCGTCGAGCAAGCACCTTGTGAGCGCGACTTGCGGCCCAGTTCCCGCTGGCGTGGTGCTGAGGGCCTTCAGGCCCGAAGCAGCTCGCGGGTATCGCCGCGAAGCCCCTTTTTACCCCACGCGAGAGCTTTCGGGCTGAAGCCCCTCAGGGTGACGCGTACGAACTGGAGAGCACTCCGAGCGATGTACAACACCATGTCCTTCAACTTGCGTTCTTTCAAGCAACGCCACGCCAAGAACACCGGTGACGCCTCCTGCTGCTAAAATAAAAGGGCGATGGTTCTTCCCTTCGTTCGCGAACTCTTCGCGGACGCGGAAAATCTGGCTCCCTTGTCGCGTGCGGCGTCCCACCTCAAGGATGGCACGGGGCGGGTGGGTGTCTCTGGGCTCACGCCTACAGCTAAAGCGCTAGCTACCGTGCTGCTGCATCGTCTGGCGGCACGGCCTTTGGTGCTGGTGGTTGCCGATAATCGCACCACAGAAGACTTCGTTCCGGTGCTGCAGGCATTTTGCAGCCTCACCGGCGCAGCGGAACCCGAGTCCGTAGTTGCCCTGCCCTCACGGGATGTGCTGCCCTTCCAGAATCTCTCTCCACATCCGGAGATACAGGAGGCGCGAGCCACGGCACTATGGAAGATCGCAACCGGCGCCGCTTCTATCGTAGTGGCCCCTGTCGCATCTACCGCAATCCGCCTTCGCGCGGCGGAGTTTTATGCCGATTTGGCGCGGGTAGCGCGGCGGGGCGAGACGGTGGATGTGGAAGCCCTGGCGCGCCATCTGAATACCGCCGGCTATAGCGCTGCCGACGTGGTGGAGATGCCCGGAGAATACGCCGTGCGCGGCGGCATTCTGGACGTGTACTCGCCCGAGGCCGACCGTCCGGTGCGGATCGAGCTCTTTGGTGACGAGGTGGAATCCATCCGGAAGTTCGATCCCGCCACTCAGCGTTCTTCCACGACTCTGGACGAAGCGGTGCTGCTGCCTCTGACGGAAACGCCGGCCACGGAGGAACTGCTGGGCGCCATTCATACGCGGCTGTCGGGCCGGCGCATTACGGGCACGGAGGAGGTCCTGGAGCAGGCGGCGCTGGCGGACGGAGTCACAGTGTTTCCGGGTTGGGAGTTCTACGCGCCGGTTGCCGGCGCGAACAGCACGCTTTTCGACCTGTTGCCCCGAGCGGCCGTGCTGCTGGACGAACCGGATGCTCTAGTGAGCGAGTTCGAGCATTTCTGGGAGCGCCTGGGCGAAATTCACGAGCGCAGCGGCGTGGGCAACCTGGTTCGTCCAGAGGATCTGTACTTCGCGCCCGAGAACTGGGAACAGCGGCTCAATGAACGGGCCGTGGTGGAAATCGAGCATCTGGGCATAACCCGTTCGGGCGAAGAGCAACTGACGGTCACTTCTCAGCCCACCACGCGGTTTCACGGTTCTGTGCCGGCCATGGTGGAGGACGTACAGAAACTCACCGCCGAAGGCAAGCAAGTGCTCTTTGCCGCCGCAAACACCGGCGAACTGGAACGCCTGGCCGATATTTTCACGGAATACAACATCCCTTACCGCCTGGGCAGTCCGGTGCGTCCGGGGGGCGAGAGTTACGCCGAGGAGACGTCGTATTTCTCCGGAGAGGTCTATGCCACCACTGTGGTCAAGGCCTATGTGCCTGATGGCGTGCTGCTGCCGGACGCGGCGCTGGTTATTTTCGGCTCGCGCGACCTGTTCGACGAGTCGGAAGCGGTGGTCACGCGTCCGCAGCGGCCAAAATCGAAGACCTCCACTTTCCTTTCAGATTTCCGCGACCTGGCGGTGGGCGACTACGTGGTACACGTGGAACACGGCATCGGCATCTACCAGGGGCTGAAGGAAATTGCACAGCAGGACGGCAAGGCCGAGTTCATGCTGCTGGAATATGCTGAGGGAGCCAAGCTTTACGTACCGCTCACTCGTCTTGACCTGGTGCAGAAGTACCGCTCGGCCGAGGGCGCCAAACCCGCGCTCAGCCGGCTGGGCACCGCTACCTGGGCCAAAACCAAGGCGCGGGTTAAAAAGGCCATGCAGGACATGGCCGACGAGCTGCTTAAGCTCTACGCCGAGCGCAAGACGGTGGAGGGCCACCCCTTCCCCTCCGATACCGAGTGGCAGCGCGAGTTCGAGGACGCCTTCGAGTTCCAGGAAACCGAAGACCAGGAAATGGCCATCGCGGACGTCAAGCGCGACATGGAGGTGCAGCAGCCCATGGACCGGCTGCTGTGCGGCGACGTCGGCTACGGCAAGACGGAAGTGGCCATGCGCGCGGCTTTCAAGGCGGTCAGCGACAATCACCAGGTTGCAGTGCTGGCGCCCACCACCGTGCTCGCTTTCCAGCACTACGAGACTTTCAAGTCACGTTTCGCGGCGTTTCCCGTCAGCATTGAGATGATCAGCCGCTTCCGCACCGCCCGGCAGCAGACAGAAATCCTGCAGCGGGTGGAGGCGGGGAAGGTGGACATCCTGATTGGCACCCACCGCCTGCTCTCCAAGGATGTGAAGTTCACCAACCTGGGCCTGCTGATCGTTGATGAAGAGCAGCGCTTCGGCGTGCGGCACAAGGAGCGGCTGAAGCAGCTGCGCAAGGACGTGGATGTGCTCACCATGTCGGCCACGCCCATTCCGCGCACGCTGCACATGTCGCTGGTCGGGCTGCGCGACATGAGCGTAATCGAAACTCCGCCCCGGGACCGCATAGCCATCCAGACGGTTGTAGCCGCCTGGGACGAAAAGCTGATCAAGTCAGCCATCGAGCAGGAACTGGAGCGCGGCGGACAGGTGTATTTTGTGCACAACCGGGTGGACAGCATCTTCGAAATTGCCGCCAAGGTGCAGGAACTGGCGCCGCGCGCTCGCATTATGGTCGGCCACGGACAGATGGCCGAGCGGGAACTGGAAAAAGTGATGCTGAAATTCATGCATCACGAGGCTGATGTGCTGGTGGCCACGACTATTATCGAAAACGGGCTCGACATCCCTCTCTGTAACACCATCATCATCAACCGCGCCGACCGCTGTGGGCTCTCCGAGTTGTACCAGTTACGCGGGCGGGTGGGGCGTTCCAACCGCCGCGCCTATGCCTACCTGCTGCTGCCGGCGGAGCTGGAGTTGACGCCGCTGGCACGCCGGCGCCTGGCCGCTCTGAAGGAATTTTCCGATCTGGGCGCAGGATTCAAAATCGCTGCCCTCGATCTGGAACTGCGAGGAGCAGGCAACATGCTGGGCGGAGAACAGAGCGGACATATTGAAGCCGTGGGTTTCGAGCTCTACACCTCCATGCTGGAGCGCGCAGTGCGCGAGTTGAAGGGAGAGGTGGCGGCGGAAGAAGTGGAGGCGCAGCTTAACCTGGGCCTCAACATCAGGATACCCGCCGAGTACATCGCGGAGGAGAACCAGCGGTTGCGCATGTACAAGCGTATTGCCGGCGTGGAGAACGACAGCCAACTGGCCGACGCGCGGGCCGAACTGGAAGACCGCTATGGCGAGCCTCCGCAACCAGTGCGCAACCTGCTCGAATACGCCATGCTGCGGTTGCTGTGCAATCGTGTGGGGGTTACGAGAGTGGAGCGCAAACGCGACCTGGTAAGCGTTAACTTCACCCAGAATGCTGCGGTAGAGCCAGAAAAGCTTGCCCGCTTCGTTTCCACCCAGCATGGGGCGCAGTTCACCCCCGGCGGGATCTTGAAATTTTTCGTTAAGGGCGCCACCCAGGCAGAGGAGGTGCTGGGGCGTATTCGCGGAGTGCTGGAAGAGCTGACGGGAGCGGTTTCAGGGCCCGGTGCGGCGGAGACGTCCGGAGTGACCTCGTAGACTCGGGTTTCAAAGTTTCAAGTTTCAGAGTTTCAATGGCAGACGCCGCATTCTCGAAAGCTGCGAACCTTGCATCGCTCACGCCTGCCGACCGCCCCTTCCCTGTGATACCTTTACACGTTCACCCGAGGGGCGTCGCGGTGAGAAAACCAGCCAAATCTTTTCAGCTTCTTACGTTTTTTGCTGTCTTTTGCATTCTCATGGCTTTCCGATCGTCGGCTCAAAATTCAGCGCCCGCATCAGCTCCGGCCTTTGATGTGCATTACGATCAGCTGGTGGACGAGTATTTTGACGGGTATTTCAAGATCCATCCCACAGAAGGGACGGCCGCCGGCTTTCATCAGTACGATTCGCAGCTGGAGGATTTTTCCCGGTCCGGTATCGAGCATGACGTAGCTTTTCTCAAGGACTACCAACAGAAGTTCGCGGCGATACGCTCTCCCTCTCGTCCCACCGCCGCGGCTGACCTGGAACTTTTGCGGAACAGCATTGCCGGCCAGTTGCTCGACGTGGAACAGATCCGCATGTGGGAAAAAGATCCCGACCACTACTCCAGTTTCGTTAGCGCCAGTGCCTTCACCATCATGAGCCGGAACTACGCCTCCCAGGAGGAGCGCCTGCGGGCGCTGGTGGCGCGGGAACGGCAAATGCCCGCGCAGTTTGACGCGGCGCGGCGCAATCTGAAGAATCCACCGCAGGTTTATACCGAAATAGCGCTGGAGCAATTGCCAGGGATCGTCGGCTTCTTTCAAAAAGATGTGCCGGCGGCATTCTCCGAAGTGAAAGACCCGCAACTGCTGAAGGAATTCCATGCCTCCAACCAGGCGGTAATTGCAGGCTTGGAGAGATACCAGGATTTTCTCAAACAGGACCTGCTGCCGGTTTCCCGCGGCGACTTCCGCATCGGGGCGGAGAATTATCGCCAGAAGCTTCTCTATGAGGAGATGGTGGATGTTCCGCTGGACCGGGTGCTGGAGATCGGCATGGCAGACCTGCGCCGGAACCAAAAGGCTTTTCGGGAGACCGCCGCGAAAATTGATCCGCAGCGCACGCCGCAGCAGATTCTGCAGCAACTGGAAAAAGACCACCCGGCACCGGACCAGCTGCTGAATACCTTTCGCGGGGTGCTGGGCGGCTTGAAGTCGTACATTATTGCCCACCACATCATCACCATTCCTTCTCCGGTACTGCCCATCGTGGAGGAGACGCCGCCTTTTGCCCGCGCCCTGACCTCCGCGTCCATGGACACGCCCGGCGCCTATGAGAGCAAGGCCAAAGAAGCGTACTTCAATGTGACTTTGCCGGAGCCCGGCTGGCCACAGCAGCGGCGCCAGGAATTCATGGAGAGTTTTAACCGCGGCACCGTCATCAGCACGGCAGTGCATGAGGTCTATCCCGGCCACTACACGCAGTTTCTGTGGGTGCAGGAGGCGCCTACGAAGACGCGCAAGCTGATTTACAGCAATTCCAACGCGGAGGGCTGGGCCCACTACTGCGAGCAGATGATGCTGGATGAAGGCTATGGCCGCACTCCCGGTGTGCCCCTGGACAAAGACACAGCATTCCTGCAGCTGCGCCTGGGGCAACTGCAGGACGCCCTGCTGCGCGACGCCCGTTACATAGTTGGAATCGAAATGCATACCGGCAAAATGAGTTTCGATCAGGGCGTTGAGTTCTTTGTGAAAGAGGGCTACCAAACCCATGCTGTGGCGGAGATGGAGACCAAACGCGGCACATCAGACCCCACATACCTGGTGTACACGCTGGGCAAGCTGGAGATTATGAAGTTGCGCAAGGACTGCCAGAAGGTGGAGGGCTCCGGCTTCAGCCTGCAGAAGTTTCACGATGAGTTCATGAAGCAGGGAGGAGTGCCGGTAAAATTAATTCGCAAGGCCATGCTGGGTAACGATTCGCCGGTGTTGTAAGAGCAGCCATTAGCAGTTAGCACTTAGCATCTAGCCATGAAAAAACGTGTTCGCAAAGCCGTTTTCCCCGCCGCGGGACTGGGCACGCGCTTCCTGCCCGCCACCAAGGCGCAGCCCAAGGAAATGCTGCCCCTGGTGGACAAGCCCATCATCCAGTACGGAGTCGAGGAGGCTATGGCCGCGGGTTGCGACCAGATCATCATGATCACCGGCCGCGGCAAAACCGCCATCGAGGACCACTTCGACGTCAGCTACGAGCTGGAAAAAATGCTGGAGGAGCGCAATAAGACCGAGTTGCTCACGGTAGTGCGCCAGATTTCCGACATGATCCACGTCGCCTACGTACGCCAGAAGGAGGCGATGGGCCTTGGGCACGCCGTGCTCATGGCGCGCGAACTGGTAGGCGACGAACCCTTTGCCGTGCTCCTGGCCGACGACATCATGGACGCGCAGGTGCCCTGCCTGAAGCAGATGATTGACGTTTTTGAGGAGACGCAGTCCTCGGTGCTGGCCACCCAGGTGGTGGAGGGGCCGGCGATTTCCTCCTACGGCGTGCTCGACTCCAAACCTGCCGACGGGCGTTTTGGGGGACGACTGTATGAGGTAAGCAATCTGGTGGAAAAACCTAAACCCCAGGATGCGCCTTCCAACCTCGCCATTATCGGGCGTTATGTGCTTACGCCGGGAATTTTTGAGACACTGGCCCGTACTCCGCTGGGCACAGGGGGAGAATTGCAGCTCACCGACGGTCTCAAGCTGCTCCTGGCCAGGGAGAAGATCTACGGCTATGTAGTAGAGGGCAAGCGCCATGATACCGGCGACAAGCTGGGCTTTCTTAAAGCCACGGTGGAGTTCGCCCTGAAGCGTCCGGACCTGGGCAAGGAGTTTCGTACCTGGTTGAAGCAGCTGGAACTGTAATCGCTGACTTAGCCACAAAGCCACGCAGGCACGGGGAAGGTCAACTGCATGTTAGATCGTTCGTTGTTGTTTTCTTATGTGACTGCCCGGGTTCTCACATAATCTGTACCGGTATGGCTCGCATCAAGATCCTTGTTTTCCTTCTTCTCGCTACGTCGGTGTTCGCTCAGACCATCCAAGTTGCGCATCCGGCCCCCGACTTCCCGGCCGACGTGGACTGGCTTGACCAGGGCGCCCGCGTGCCGCATAACATCAAGGGTTACCGCGGTCACGTTCTGCTGATTGATTTCTGGGAGTACACCTGCATTAACTGCATCCGCGATTTCGCGGTGGTCAAGCGCTGGTACGCCAAGTACCACCAGTACGGATTTGATGTAATCGGTGTTCATTACGGCGAGTTCGCCATCGGCCACAATACGAACAATGTGCGCCGGGCTGCGAAACGATTTCGCTTGCCCTGGCCGGTAGTGTCGGATGTGCGGGGCAGCATTTGGAACGCCTACGGCTCGCAGGTCTGGCCCAATCGTTACCTGATTGATCAGAATGGGAACATCGTCATGCAGGTGGAAGGCGAGGGGAACAATGTCCCGATGGAGAACAAGATTCGCGAACTGCTGGCCAAGAATGACCCGCAGGTGATGAAGGCGCCGCCCGATCCTCCGGAGAACACCTTTGCCCCGCAATGCGGCCGGACCACCGAGGAGACCTACGTGGGCAACTGGTTTGGACGGGGCGCGCTGGAGAACCGCCAGGGCTACCACCAGAACGCGACCATGGACTTCCAGGCTGACCGCGCTCCCAGCGATGGCGGCGTGATTCTGGCCGGCAAGTGGCGCACCGAGACTGACGGAGTGCTTTCGGAAGCTCCCGGCGCCAGCGCCAACCTGCGCTACCACGCGCGCTCGCTGTATGCCGTGCTCAGCGCCAGCAACCCTAAAAAACCGCTACGGCTCTATCTCGAGCAGGACGGCAAACCGCTGGATAAATCCAACGCGGGCGTAGACGTCAAGTTCGACAGCAAAGGGTCTTACATCGAAGTCAGCGAGCCCCGCATGTATTACCTGGTGAACAATCCAGAAATCGGAGCGCATAGCGTCCGCCTGAGCCCCGATACGCGCGGCTTCGATCTGCACTCGTTTACGTATGGGAACAACTGCCAGCAGCAGTTCGAGCAGCTGTGAAGCCGATTTCACCACAGATCCCGTGGTGGATTTCAGGGTTGAACGGAGATAAGTGGTTGGGTGCGGGGCAGAACTTGTCCAATATCGACCGCAGGTACTCCCTTGTGCTGGAGTTCGCGGGCCAGCCGGTGGGCATCCGCAGCCGCAACCGAGATCAGCAACCCGCCGGCGGTTTGAGGGTCAAAGAACAAGGTCTTAATTTCTTCGCTGATCCCGGCGGCGAACTCCACTGCGCACTCGGCAAACTCGCGGTTAGCCTTGAGCCCGCCGGGAATGTAACCGGCGCGGACACATTCCATTGCGCCTTCCAGCAAAGGGACTCGGCCGGCATTCAGGCGCAGGCTCACGTCACTCGCCAGCGCCAGTTCGCGAGCATGGCCGATTAGTCCAAATCCGGTGATGTCCGTCATGCCATGCACTTGGTAGGCGAGCTCAGCTGTTCGTGCGGGGACAGCCGCTCTCGGCCGTCCGGGTGAGCGAAGCTCGCCTGTAATGGCTTCCCCCGCGGCCCTGTTCAGCGTGGTCATGGAGCGCACCGCCGCTTCAATCCACTTCGGCTCGGCTTCCCCCTTCTTAATGGCGGTTGAGATTACCCCCGTGCCCA
>DATEGM010000459.1:0-4551 GCA_035280085.1 Terriglobales bacterium | reverse complement strand
GGTTCCGCCTCCAGCCGCTAAACCTTTTACGGTGAGCGACATGGCGGTTGTGCCCCCGCCCGTGTAGTAACCGTAGCCGCTGCTGGAAAACTGGGCGATACCGGAGGCGCCCACCTGCGACTGAAAGCACGATGTAGCCGGGTTGAAGCTCACATTAGACACATTCAACACTGTGTTTCCCACTTCGGTGATGGAGGAGGAAAAGGAAAACACGGTGCTTCCGTTCGCCTTTTGCAGATTAGCGGTCCAGTTGCCGCTCAGATTGGCGGGCTTCACCTGGTTTCTATTTCCACATCCCAGCAGAGTTAAAAAGAGACCAAGGGCAAGTGTAAGGCGCAACACATTGGGCCGAAGCATGGAGGATTAGCTCTGTAACAAAGATGCCGATTATGGCTGACCGGATGCATTCTGCCACCGGTTGTGTCGCCCGGGCAGCAATGTCAGGCCGAATGCTTACAATTCCGCACCAACTGGAGGGACTTTCGAAGGAAACTTCGACCGCCGCTTACTCCTGCACGCTATGCTCTTCATTTTGCGCGCGCAGAATGCGATCCACGGCGTAGGGAGCGCGGTGGGCCGGCTCATGGAAGTGGCGCACCTGCATTTCACCCAGCAGACCCAGGGCGAGCAACTGCACTCCAGCCAGGATGAGAACAGCCGCGAAAATCATCAGCGGGCCGTGCTCGCTCATCAGGTGCGTGCCCTGCAGGAATTTTTCTCCCAGCAGCCAGAGTGATACCACCGAGCCGGCAAAAATGCTGCACATGCCCAGGCTCCCGAAAAAGTGCAGCGGCCGCGACAGGTAACGCAGCAGGAAACGGATGGTGATCAGATCGAAAAAGACGCGGAAGGTGCGCGACAATCCATAGTGCGAATTGCCGTGCTCCCGGTTCACGTTGCGGATGGGCACCTCGCAAATGGACGCGCCCTGCCAGGAAGCCAAAGCGGGGATGAAGCGGTGCAGTTCGCCATACAGGGGTATGCCCTCCAGCACTTCCCGGCGATACGCCTTGAACGTGGTGCCAAAGTCGTGGATATCCACCCCACTGAGCTTGGCCATCAGCCAGTTGGCGCAACGGGAAGGAATGCGCCGCAGCCACAAGTTGTCAATGCGCCGTTTGCGCCAGCCGCTCACAATGTCGTAGCCCTCGGCCAGCCTCTCCAGGAACATGGGAATGTCGGCGGGATCGTGCTGCAGGTCGCCATCCATGGCAATAATGAACTGCCCGCGGGCGTGGTCAAACCCCGCTGCCAGCGCCGAGGTCTGCCCAAAGTTCCGCCGCAGCTTGACCACGGTTACCCGGCTGTCAATGGCGGCGATTTCCCGCAGCAGCGGGAAGGTATTGTCATGGCTGCCGTCGTCCACCAGCACCAGCTCGAAGCTCTCACCCGTCGTCTCCATTACCGCTTTGAGGCGGTCATAGAGTTCGGTAACGTTCTCCTGCTCGTCGTGCAGGGGGACAACGATCGAGTATTTGTGCACAGTAGGCACATTATACGAAAAACTGCATGGATCCGGAGTGGCGGTGTGGGAACGCGCAGGTATCTGCGGATATGGGAGCCACGCTGAACTAGCGGACAGGGGTCAAATATCCGCTGCTGTCGCCGATAGTTGGTCTGCTCAGCGATGCGTCGAAGGAGAATTAGTTCCCTTCGGCGCGCCGCGTATGCTCGGCGCGCCCGAGGGGTGCTCTTGTACTGCCGCTATTTAACCTGCAGCGACTCGATGTAGCCGGTCAGGTTGCTGACCCGTTGCTGCACTTCCGGTTCGTGCCCTTTGCTCATGGCCCGGTACACATTGCCCCAAATCGGCATATCCGCCGTGCCGTGCGCCGGAACGTTCAGGTCGCCCACGATCGAACTGTACACGTGGTTGGCCGGGAACTTGCCGCCATTCTTCTGGGCCAATGTGGTCAAGTCGGCGGGCGCGGTCTTCAGCGCCGTTGCCGCCGGGCCACTGCCCTTGGCGTCCTGTCCATGGCAGGCAGCGCAGTGGTTGACGTACATTTCCTTGCCCGATGCCGGTGACGTATAGCGCGCCGGCACTCTCTTGATCTTCTGCGCCGCCGCTCCCATACCCACCAGCAGCATCAGAGCCACAATTGCGAATTTCTTGGTTTGCAGCATTCTCTTCCTCCGGGCCCGCGGGTGGCGGGGTAAAAGCGCTGGCCTCACTGCCAGTCCGCCGCGCCGTCGTCTCGCTGGCCGTGATTTCAGCCTACCGGCGCTGCCGCTCGCTTTCCGTAATTCGCGTCACTCCCCCTTGTGACGGCTGCACCTCGCTTGTGTGCCGGCCGTCCTGCGGTGTATATACCTACTTCCCTTCCCGGGATCCTCAACCATGATGCTCAAATCATGCTGCCTCTCTGTACTAGCGCTGTTTCTGATGTTTGTTATGGCCACTGCCGCCGCGCAAAAGCCTCCCCTCACCCCGGATGACTTTTTTAATTCCGTGGACATCACCGCGGTGAAGCTTGCGCCCGACGGCCGCGCCGTGGTGATCGGCACCCAGCGCGCTGACTGGAACCAGAACACTTTTCGCAAGGACCTCTGGCTGTATCGCGACAACGGCCGCGGCGGTGGCTCGCTGGTGGAGTTGACGCAGAGCGGACACGATTCCGATCCGCGCTGGTCGCCCGATGGACGCTGGATCGCCTTCTCCTCCGACCGCCAGGTCTCGTCGGAGAATGAAGAGGAAAACGCTCCCGGCCGGGGCGGCGAAAAGAAGCACATTGCGCAGATTTATCTCATTTCGCCAGATGGCGGCGAAGCCTTCCCCATCACTTCTGGAACAGAATCGGTACACACCTTTGAATGGTCGCCCGACTCGCGCACCCTCTATTTCGCCACCCGCACTCCCTGGTCGCCGGAGCAGGATGACGCTTACAAGAAAGAGTGGAAGGATGTAGTCCAGTACCGGGAAGAGGAACGCGGCGACACCATCTACGCTTTGGCTTTAGACGATGCCCTCGCCCGTCACGCTGCGGAAGGCACCAAGGTTGCCGAGGACAAGGAAAAGAAGGAAAAGCAACCGCCGGCTACACCCGGCGCGCGCGCCCTGACTAGCTCCGAGTACCGTGTTACCGATCTCGCTCCCTCGCCCGACGGGCACACCCTGGCTTTCTCCACCGGCTCAATCTCCGAGCGCGTGGAAGGCGTGAAGCCGTACGAGATCTACAGCCTGGATTTGGCCAATCCTCAGACTGCGCGCCAACTTACGCACGACAATGCCATCGAGGAACACCTGCGCTGGTCGCCCGACAACCGGCAGCTCTTTTTCCGTGTGGATTTGGGGTCGGTCGAGGGCAAATATCAGGACCTGCAGTCCCGCGTCTACGCGCTGGACGTGGCCAGCGGACACACCACGCGTTGGGCAGCCACTTTCGGCGGCCCGGTCAGCCAGTTCGAGATCACTTCGTCGGGCGAGCTGCTGGCGCCCGGGCGCCTGGGAACTCAGGTACAAGTTTACGAAGAGCGCGGGTCGAATGGCGGCTTTGAAAAACAAGCCGGCTGGCCTGGCACGTATGACACGCTGGCGGTTGCCGAGCATTCACCCCGCGTGGCCTTTGTTTACTCTTCCCTGCAGCGGCCCACGGAAGTCTACCTGGCCGAGAGTGCAGACAAGCTGATGCAGGCCCGTCAGATCACAGCTTTCAACAAACTCTTCACCGAGCGTGCCCTGCCCGAGGGTAAGCCGTACCGCTGGACCGCCGACGACGGCTCGCCTGTGGAGGGCATGCTCATCTATCCTCCCGGCCATTTCGGCGAAAAGCACCTGCGCATGCTGACCCTCATCCACGGTGGCCCCGCCGACGCCGATGGCGATCACTTCGAAGCCGACTGGTATCAATGGGCCGGTCTCGCCGCCACTAATGGCTGGCTGGTCTTCGAGCCCAACTACCGGGGCTCCAGCGGCTATGGCGACAAGTTCATGAGCCAGATCGTTCCTCACCTGGTCTCCCGCCCGGGCAAGGACATTCTGGAAGGCATTGACGCGCTGGTGAAAGACGGCATTGCCGATCCCGACCGCCTCGCCGTGGCCGGCTACAGCTATGGCGGCTACATGACCAATTGGCTTATCACCCAGACCACGCGCTTCAAAGCCGCCATGACCGGCGCCGGCGCGGTGGAGCACGCCGCCAATTGGGGCAATGACGACCTCACCTACGATGACGCCTTCTACCTTGGCGGCCGCCCATGGGAGGCCGAGTCCATGTACAACCAGGAAGCCGCGCTGTGGCAAATTAACAAGGTGACCACACCCACCCACATTGTGGGCGGCTCCCAGGACATTCGCGTCAGTATCCTCGAGCAATACCTTCTGGAACATGCGCTCAAGTCTCTCGGCGTTCCTTGCACCCTGCTTCTGTTCCCCGGTGAAGGCCATAGCCTGGGCAACAATCCCTGGCACGGCAAAGTCAAAGTGCGCGAAGAGCTGAAGTGGCTGCAGAAGTATGGCGGCGGAGCCGCCGCCGGCCACTGATGCTGAGTCGCTTCTAGCACTAGATCCCCAGCGCGGTTGTTTTCAGAGACATGGTTGGATTGTCATCC
>DATEGM010000458.1:0-2873 GCA_035280085.1 Terriglobales bacterium | reverse complement strand
TGGTAGGCTGGAGTTGGACACTAAGTTGACCTCCTTTTTTGGGGCAAGCCCGCTTCTGTAACGAGAGCGGGCTTTTCTTTTGGGCCGCGCGGGTCGACGGCGTGCGGGTCATGCGATGCGCCTGCCGAGCCGGGTTGCGATGCTTGCGGGATGATGACCGTTGGCACCGCGTCCGTCTACGTAAGTGTTTGGGATTTCAATGGGATGCGGGAAGCGGATGACTACATCGGAATTGGCGCTAATTCCGTACTGCGCTGTTCAGCGTCGTGCGAGGAGTTCTGTTACGCCCGCTGGTGAATCGCGATGAAGATCGGCTGATCTATATCCAGCAGAGCGCGCCCGGGCTACAGGTGGACAATGCCACGTTCTCGGTTCCTGAGATCACTGACATAGGCGCCAACCTGAAGACCACCAGCAAACTCGGCACCTTTTCCACCGTCGACTTCACGGCGCAGGGGTTCGGGGAGACACGTGAAATCCACGCTGGCGTGGTCGACGGCGCCTATTTTGAAGTGATGGGGCTCATGCCGGTGCTGGGCCGCCTGCTCGATGCGCGAGACGATGGCCCTAATGCCGCTGGCGCAGCCGTGCTCACGTACAAGTTCTGGGTCACCACGCTGCATGCTGATCCCAAGATGGTAGGAAAGGTGATTCGGCTGGGGAGCATGATGCAGGTTCGCTCTGCAACCATCGTGGGAGTTCTGGAACCCTCCATTCCTTACCCCGCCGATACGGAGATCATCGCCAACGTTGTCACCAGCCCCCACCACCTGTCCGCAACGATGGTACAGGGCCGCAAGCACCGCATGACCGATGTGTTCGGCCGGCTGGCGCCTGGGGCAAGCCTTAACTCCGCGCGCGCGGAGCTTCGCGCGGTGTACTCGGCGATGACGGCGGCGCACCCTGAGGTGTATAAACCTCAGCATCACTTCCAGATCGACGCTAGGCGGTTGCGGGACCAGATCAATGCGGAGGCCAGCACGATACTGTGGCTGCTGTTTGGCTCCTCCGGCCTGCTGTTCGTGATTGCCTGCTCGAACGTGGCGAACCTGATCCTGGCTCGGACTGTTCGTCGCGAATCAGAGCTGGCGGTCCGCACCGCGCTGGGAGCAAGCTCCGCCGCAATCCGCCGGTCGCTGTTAGCGGAGGCCCTGGTCCTGTGTGGCAGTGGTGGTCTGGCCGGTGTAGCGGTAGCCGTCCCGATGGTCACAGTACTTGCGCGTTACGCCTTGAAATACTCGGTGCGGGCGGCGGATTTGACTGTCGATTTTAGCGTGCTTTGGATGGGTTTAGTCCTGGCGTTGGCAGCGGCGGTCTTTCTCGCCTTCGTTCCTCGCCTGCCTTCCGCGGATACCTCGCGCGGGCTAGGGCTGACCAGCGGCTCCGGCCGTGTCACCGGCAGCAGCCGCCGCCGGATTCGGGTTTTCACCGTTACCCAGATTGCCGCGTCGTTCCTGTTGCTGGCCAGCGCGGGGGTGCTGCTGAGGACGTTGTTCTCGCTACAGAATGCGCAACCGGGCTTTGAAACGGGGCACGTTCTGGTCGCAAACCTGCCTTTGGTTTCCGACGGCCGGACACCGCAACAAGCGGCCGAGTTCTATCAGGAAGCCCAGCGTAGCGTGAGTGCGTTGCCGGGAGTACAAGGCGCCGGGACCGGCATGATGGCCCCGTGGCGCGATAGTGGTCTTCTCAAGTTCACCCTGCAGTTCGCGGTCGAGGGTAGAAGAAGTGAGAGCAGCAAGGACGATCTGCGTGCCCGGTTCCGCTCCGTTTCCCCGGGCTACTTCGCCACGTTGGGGATTCCGCTTCTCGAGGGGCGTGACTTCACGGAGGCTGATCGGAAGGAAACCGAGCCGGTAGTCATCGTCAGCAAGAGCATCGCGCAGCAGTTGTTCCCTGGCCAAGTCACCATCAACCGCCACATCATGTGGACCGATCCTCTGATTAAGTACGCCAACATCAGCCCTGATCCATGCCGCATCGTGGGTGTCGTGGCCGATATCGACGACGCGAACATTATCCCCCAACGCAGCCTGACGATCTATCAACCCTTCGCGCAGCTGCCCCTGTTCGGGGCTAGCCTGATTGTGCGCGCGAAGAACGATCCGTACGCGCTCGTGCCGACCATCACGAAAACCATTCGCGCCGCGGCTGCCACCCAGCCCGTAGAGCACCCCAGCACGCTGCAAGATGTTCGCACCGAAATCCTGGCGAACAATCGTGTGACTGCCATCGTGTTCGGTGGCTTCGCCGCCCTCGCCTTGGTGATTTCCGTGGTCGGAGTTGCCGGCGTGCTGGCCTTTTCGGTGAGCTGGCGTACGCGCGAGTTTGGAATCCGGCTCGCACTGGGGGCCCAGGTCCGCTGGATTCTCGCTGGAGTGCTGATCGACGGCGCAGTGATTGCTGCGATTGGCATAGCGTCAGGCGGCCTCGTGGGTTGGGGGCTGTCGCGCCTGGCCGGCAACTACGTTCCGGAACTTCAACTTCCAGGGCCGCTTCCATTGATCGGATCCGCAACAGTCATCCTCACGTCGGCCGTCCTGGCGTCGGCGGTGCCCGCGGCTCGGGCTGCCCGTGTCGATACCGTTCAAGCGCTTCGCACAGTATAAGCTGGGCGGCTGCGCCCCTTGACTGAGTCGAGAATTTCAGCATCACAAGATCTCTCACCACAGGTGCTCGCGAGCCGATGACATGAATCGACTAGCAGGAGGAGCGATCATGCGTGTTGACAAGCAGACATCGAGGAAGCAGACCGCCCGTGCGGGTTCAGCAGCAGCCGACGTTCCGGGCGAGCGACGCGCCACTCCTACGAAGCTCGGATTAGGGCGACACGGGCCTGAAGTCCAGTTTTGGGAAGCCATTGGGCGACAATG
>DATEGM010000457.1:0-7783 GCA_035280085.1 Terriglobales bacterium | reverse complement strand
GTATGGCCCGGCTCTGATCGTGGTAGGGCTGCTGATGCTGGCGCCCATCACCAAAATTCGCTTCGATGATTTCACCGAACTGATTCCCGCCTTCGCCGTGGTAGCCTTGATGAGTTTTACCTACAACATCGGCGTGGGCATCACCGCCGGGTTCGTGCTCTACCCGTTCTGCAAACTGGTGGCGGGGCGCTTTCGCGAGGTGAAGCCGGGGTTGTGGGTGCTGGCGGGGCTGTCGCTGCTGTTTTTTATTTTCTATCCCTATACCTGATGATTCGCTTCGGCATACTGGGATTCGGATTGCACGCGGTGAAGCGGCTGATGCCAGGCTTCGCCGAGGCCAAGAACTGCAAAGTCAGCGCGCTCAGCCGGCGCAAGCTGGAGGAGGCGAAGGCTTCGGCTAAGCAGTTCAACATTCCTCTGGCCTTCGATTCCGCCGAGGAGCTGTGCAAATCCAAAGAGGTGGACGCGGTATTTGTGACCACGCCCAACGCCAACCATCTGGATGACGTGCTGCTGGCGCTGAAACAGGGCAAGCCGGTGCTGGTGGAAAAACCCATGGGCATGAATGCCGGCGAGTGCAAAAAGATGGTGGAGGCGGCGCACAAGGCTAAGCTGCTGCTGGGAGTGGCGCAGGTATTTCGCTTTGAAAACAGCACGGCGCGGCTGCGCGAGCGGGTGGCGGCGCATGAGTTGGGAAAAATTACCTTCGCGCGCAGCGAGTTTTCCTATCCCGGTCGGGCGCATGCGCGCCAATGGCTGAATAAGCGTTCCATCGCCGGGGGCGGCCCCATTGCCGACGTGGGCGTGCACTGCATTGACGCGTTGCGCTTCATCCTGCAGGACGAGGTGCTGCGGGTGAGCGCCCGCACCATGGCCGACCGCGACTCGGGCGACGTGGAGGCGGCCGCGGTGGTCTCGCTGGAGTTCGGACGCGGGGCGCTGGGCGCGGTGCTGGTTTCCACGCGCGCGGCGTATCGCACCCCGGTGGAAATCGTGGGCGAGAACGGCGTGCTGAGAGCCGACAACGCGCTCAGCGTTGAGGAACCAATTCGCATCGAACTGCTGAGGAACGGAGAAATTGTGGACAGCGAGCGCGTCTCCAATCAGGGAGCCTATGCGCGGCAGGTGGACGCGTTCGCCAATGCGCTGGAGGGCAAGGGGACGTTTCCCGCCCTGGGCGAAGAGGGTTGGACCAACCAGATGATCCTGGACGCCGCCTACCGCAGCGCCAAGAGCGGGAAGGCAGAGAAGGTCAGCAGCTAGTTCTCAGATCTCAGTTCTCAGGAGTTGGTAGCTTATTGACCGCTGGCGGGAGTGGCAGGAGGAAGGCCACGAGCCTGCAGGATGGCCCAGTGCCACTCGTCATTGGGGCCGAGGTTCAGGCCCAGAGCCTGTTTGAAGGCAGTGGTGGACGAGGGCGGCGCCGAACCTTTCAGGTGGTACAAGAAGGTTTCGTCCGGCTTCTTAAGCATGGGCGCAGGACCGGCGTCGCTGGCGGGCAGCAGTTGCGCCGAAGCGGCCAGTGCCGCCACCTGGTTCTCGCGTTTCACGACGGTAATTCCGACGGTGATTTCCTGCACATCCCAGCTGCTGCCGTTATAAATGGAGACCTGCAGAGTATCGCCGCTGATAACAGCGGGACCATCCAGCTTGGCGAGCACGCCGGAGGGCAAATCCTGCGGGATAGAAGCGTTGGCTGCGGGAGCGGATGGCGACTGGGCGCTGAAAGCCAGGCTGCAGGTGATCTCAGGTTCAGAGCGCCGCACCGGCGGGGGTACCAGGCCGGCAGCCAGCGCCTGCTGCTCGGTTTTCCGGATCAACTGCGGAAGATGGGAAAAATTGTCGTTGGTAATAACGGGCAGTTCCGCCTTCTTTTTAGCGCGCAACGCACGGGCTATGTCGCCCAGCGACGCGCCCTGGTCCTGTGACTGAGCGCGGGCCGGCAACACGGAACCGAGCCCCAGGGCGGCGGCAACCAGCAGAATGGCACTGATACGTCTCATGCAGAAGCGAGAACTCTCCTGGCCCGCATTCTAGCGGTACTGAAGCCACTTCAGCAGCGGGCGAACTCAAGTAATTACTAGAGAACAGCGGTTTAAGAAATTCTACTCAGAGCGGGCAGCGGTACGCGGGCACGTTGGTCGTAGCACAGGCGGGGATGCTGCCCCATGGTCACTTGACCTTTGGGCCATCTGTGCCAGTATTTGGGGGAAGCTCAACTTATAGCCAAGAAAGACCTCTAATGCAGTCCTCTGACAGAACGTCTTTGCGAAGTGTGTGGGTTAGCGGATGGCTTTTGTGCGGTCTGCTGATCGCCGCCGCGATTTGCACGCAGGCTCAATCCTCACCCATCGGCGAGAAGAATGCCGCGGTTGGGACGACGGCGGAAGCGCAAGCAGCACCCACTCCGCAGCCGGTGCTTTATGACCGGTACATACGAGTCACCGTGCCATCGGGGTGGGAAGAGAAGCGGTCCTGGGAGCTCGGGGATGACCGTTCCCTGCCCCTCTACAATCCCGCCACTCAGGCGGTGGTGTTTGTGTGGGGCTTTGACCGGCCACTTTACCGTAGCGGGTATATCGAGTCGCTGGCCTCGGGCGACCGCCTGAACCGTCGGCTGGAAATGGACCTGAGCTTGTGGTCGGCGGAGGCGTCGCGCTACTACGCCATGGTGTCCGGCGGCTTCATGATGAAGGCATCGGCGCACGCGGTCACGTTGGGGCCATCGCTGAAACCGGGAGAGGTCCATTACCTAGGCAAGGTGAAAGCAGGACGGGCGCAGCTGGAGGTGGTGGAATACATCTCCGAGAGCAAGGTGGATGAGGCTTTTGCCACAAAGTATCGGATGCTGGCAGCCACGGTGGGCAGCCGGGCGCAAATCCTGCTGGGGCAGGCGACTTTCGGCCACGGGCCGCAGGGTTACACGCTGGTGGCCTGCCGCTTCACCGACCAACCCGAAGATACCAAGTGGGTGCAGACGATTCTGGAAAATGTGGAGCAATTAGGCAAGTCGGAGCGGGAAAAGGGCGTGATGGCGGAACGAATTCGCGATGAACTGAGCCACGCCGCGGCCATCATCCAGGATCACCGCTACGGTCCGGCACTGGCCCTGCTGGAGGCGGTGCTGCAGCAGGAGCCGCAGAACGACAATGCCTTCATGCTGCAGGGCGAGACCCTGCTACGGCTGCGCAAGTATACGGAAGCGGAAACGGCGCTACGCTCGGCGGTGACGGTAAACCAGAACAATGACCGGGCCCACTTCCTGCTGGGCGCGCTGTTGTGGGAGGAAAAGAAGCACGAGGAAGCGACGGCGGAATGGAAATTAGTGCAGCGGATCAGCCCGCTTTATCCGCAGATCGAAGAAGTGCTGCTGCAGAAACGAGGGTTGCATCCGGAAGCAGCTACGGAAAAACAGCCGTAGCTGCGCGAGCCCTGACAACCTCCCCGATTACAGGCCGCCCATGGAACGGAGCCGGGTCACCGGGTCCGGAATGGGCTGCCGCTTGAACACCCAGCGCGCTACCAGAAATCCCAAAGCCACCCACCAAACTTGAAAAGGCTTCATGTTCGTCCCCCGCCATGGCCGGGGCAGCCAGGGCTTCCCATAACGGTACGGGCAGGCACACCAAAGGACAATGGCCCGAAGGTACCACCCGGCGGTTACAGGGGTAATAGGTGACGGGGGCAAAGTTTCAAAGTTTCGGGTTTCAGGTTTCAAGTTTTGAGCCACGTGCAGCAATCGGCCACGCGAAACCTTGAAACCTCAAGCGCCAGCTTGAAATCCAAATCCCATCGGTCAAAAGGAAGTGAGCCCATGCACTACCTACTTTTCTATGAAGTTGGCGAGGATTACGTGGCTCGGAGGGCGGAGTTTCGTGCTGCCCACCTGGAGAAGGCATGGCAGGCCAGCGCGAGGGGCGAACTGGTGCTGGGCGGGGCGCTGGGTAATCCCGTGGACGGCGCCGTCCTGCTCTTCAAAGGCGAGTCGCCGGAGGTGGCGGAGAAGTTTGCCCGAGCCGATCCTTATGTGACCAGCGGCGCGGTGAAGCGCTGGTACGTGCGCGAGTGGACGACAGTTGCCGGGGAGGACGCAGCCAAGCCCATCCGGCCCGCAAAAGCGGAGGTGCCTGCGGCGCGAACCAGCGGCATAATTCTGCGCATGTGGAAGGGGCAGGCGACCCCGCAGAAGGCCGAAAAGTATGTTTATCATGCCACCAAAAACGTGTTCCCTGAGCTGCGGGCGATTGCGGGGCATCGGGGAGCTTACTTGCTGCGGCGGGCGGTCAATGATGCCGTGGAGTTTGTGGTGCTCACGCTATGGGATTCGATGGATGCCGTGCGGCGCTTTGCCGGAGTAAAGCCAGAGAAGGCCGTGGTGGCTCCAGATGCGCAAGCGCTGCTAAGCAGTTTCGATGATTTTGTCAGCCACTATGAGGTGGTCCATAGCGAGGGCAAGAATCTTGCGGGACGGTAGACTTCGAATTTCAAGGTTTCAAAGTTTCAAGGTTTCTCAGGTTTCAAAGCCTCGAATTACAAAAATCTTTTCGGCTCCAAACGAATTCACAGCCCCAGAGGGGCGGGATAGTAAAGCCCAGGACGGCAGTCCTGGGACCATTCCGTTGATGATGTGGAAATCCCGTCAGGGATGACACGGAAGCTCCGAAACGTTGAACCTTCTTGCCTACACTTGCAACACGTCGCCATCGCGGGCAACGGTCATATACCACGTGGGATCCACAAAGAAGCCGAGCAGCAGGCGGGATACCATGCCGGTGACGATGACGATGGCAAAGGGCTTCTGCGTGTCGGAGCCGATACCGGTGGAAAGCGCGGCCGGCAGCAGGCCTAGGCCGGCTACTAACGCGGTCATCATGATGGGGCGGAGCCGCAGCAGGGCGGCTTCCCGGGTGGCGGTGCGAATGTCCTTGCCTTCCAAGCGCAGCTTGTTGATGTAGGAGACGAGAATGACGGCGGTTTCCACCGAGACGCCCAGCAGCGCCAACAGGCCCAGCACGGAGGAGACGCTAAATGGGGTGTGCGTCAGCTTGAGCGCCACCAGCGCGCCCACGGGTTCGGTCATGATCACACCCAGGGCGATGGACACAGGAAACTTGAAGTTCCCGTAAAGGGCAAAGAGGATAAGGAAGATCAGCACGACGGCCAGGGGGCCAATGACATTGAGCTGCTCCTTGGCAGCCACATACTGGCTGTATTCCCCACCCCAAGCCATCCAGTAGCCTTGGGGCAAAATGATCGCTTTGTTGACTGCCGCCTGGCCATCTTCTACGGCGCGCGCCAGGTCGCGGCCTTCAATGCTGTACTGGATGCCGATGTAGCGGGAGTTACTTTCGCGATAAATAAACGAAGCCCCGTTGCCCTGGGTGATGTTCGCCAGCTCCGAGAGGGGAACTTGCTGGCCATCGGGCGTGCCCACCAGCAGGTTGCCAATCTGCTGGGCGTTGCTGCGGAATTGCGGCTGCATGCGCACCACGAGGTCGAAGAGTTTTTCGCCCTGGATGACCTGGGTGGCCGCCTGCCCGCCCACCGCCGCCTGCACCACGTTCTCCACGTCGCCCACATTGATGCCATAGCGGGCGATCTTTTCGCGGTCCACGTCCACCAGCAGACTGGGCTGGCCCAACTCCCGCACCACGGTGAGCTCAGTGAACCCGGGCACCTGGGACAGAGTCTTCTTGATCTCAAGCGCGGTCTTCTGCAGCACCTGCAGGTCAGGCCCGTAAACCTTCACCGCGAGCGAGCTCTTCAGGCCGGTTAGGGCTTCGTCAACCGCATCCTCAGCCGGCTGCGTGTAATTGAAAATGATTCCGGGATAGGTTCGCAGCTTGGAATCAATGGAGGCGACCAGTTGCTGCTTGTCACGGATGCTGCCAGTCTGCCAGGCCTGGTCCTTATAGGGCTTAAGGCCGACGTAGAACTCGCAATTGAAGAAGCCGGTAGGGTCAGTGCCGTCGTCCGGGCGGCCCAGTTCGGAACCCACCACCGTCACCTGCGGGTAGGACATCAGGATCTGGCGAATCTGGGGCGCAATCTTGCTAGCCTCCTCGAAAGAAATCGTGTAGGGCATGGTGGCGCGCACCCAGAGCGCGCCTTCGTCGAGGTGGGGCATGAACTCGCCCCCTATAAAGGGCACGAGCAGCAGAGTAGCGCCAAAAATTGCTGCCGCAATCAGCAGCGTGAGGCGAGGATGGTCGAGCGACCAATCGAGCTGCCGGGCGTACTTGGCCTTGACCCACTCGTAGGGCTTGTTGACCCGCTCTTTAATTCCGGCCTTGAACCACAGCGAAGCCAGCACTGGCGTTAAGGTCAACGTGAGAATCAGAGCCCCGATGAGGGCGAAGGACATGGTCTCCGCCATGGGGTGGAAGAGCTTGCCGGAAGGGCCGCTCAAGGCATAGATGGGCAGGTAACCGGCGATAATGACCGCGACGGAATAGAAGATGGGACGGTCTACATCCTTGGCCGCCAGCAGGATCACCTCATTCACGTTTATGGGCTGGCCTTCGCGCAAGGCGAGTTCGCGGTAGATGTTCTCCATCATGACCACGGTGCCGTCAATGATGATGCCGAAGTCTATGGCGCCGATGGAGAGCAGGTTGGCGGAAACGTCGTGGGCGTGCAAGATGATAAAGGAAAATAGCAGTGCGAGCGGAATGGTAAGGGCAACGATGATGGCGGCACGAACGCTGACCAGGAAGAAGATGAGCACCACCAATACCAGCAGCATGCCGCGCAACAGGTTGTTCTCGACTGTATCGGTGGTTAGATTTACCAGCTCGCTGCGGTCGTAAAAGGGGCGGACCTTAACGTCTTTGGGGAGAATCTGCTGGTTCAGTTGCCGAGTCTTTTCCTCTACACCCTTGAGCACGGTCTGGGTCTGCTCGCCGCGGCGCATGAGGATAACGCCTTCCACGGCATCGTCATTCTTGTCAAACCCGAACTCGCCAAGCCGGGGCGCGTGGCCGATCACCACCTGGCCGACGTCTTTGATACGAATAGGCGCGCCCTTGTTGCTGCCCACCACGATGTCGCCAATGTCCGCGGTATCGCGCACCAGGCCCAGGCCGCGCACGTAGTAGAACTGGCCTCCCTGGGAGTAGAAGCCGCCGCCGGTGTTGCCGTTATTGGCGGCCAGCGCGTTCATCACCTGGGGCACGGTGAGGTGGTAGGCATAAATCTGTGTCGGGTCGAGCAGCACCTGGTATTGCATGGTGGTACCGCCGAAACCGGAATCATCGGCCACGCCGGGCACCGACTTGTAGGCGCGCTCGATAACCCAATCTTCGAAGGTCTTCAGTTCCTGCGGGCTGCGGTCCGGACTTTCCAGCACATAGCGGTAAACCAGGCCGCTGGGGCTGAACAGCGGCGCCATGGTGGGGGTAACGCCACTGGGCAACTGCGGCTCGCCGAGACGCTCAAACACCACCTGGCGCGCGAAATAGTCGTCCGTACCTTCTTCAAAAGTCAGGCGCACATCAGAGAGTCCGTAGAGGGAGATGGAGCGCATCACCTCCATGCGCGGCACGCCGTTCATGGTCACCTCTATGGGAAGGGTGACGAGGCGCTCCACTTCTTCGGCGGCGTGGCCCGGCCACTGCGTGATGAGCTCCACCATGGGCGGGGAGAGGTCGGGGTAGGCGTCCACCGGCATGCGCTGGAAGGAAATGATTCCCGCCACCGCCAGGAAGACGGTGAACATCAGCACCAGGAAACGCTGGCGCAAAGCAGCTTGAACGATGCGGTGAATCATCCCGAGTTAGCGCCG
>DATEGM010000456.1:0-3839 GCA_035280085.1 Terriglobales bacterium | reverse complement strand
CCGTTTGCTTGCGGCTGATGGCGGCAAGCAATAAAATACGGACCTTGTTCCTGCCATTGCTGCTGGTTTATGCGCTGTTTCCAGGTGACTGCCAAGCCATTCCGCTCCCTCCTCATCGCGGTTTTGGGCTTGGCTTTGGCGGAGTCCTCAGTCCTCGTTCTCGTGGCTCGAGCACAATCTGCTCCTTCCACCGCGGCCACTCTCCAGATCGTGGTCCGCGATTCTTATGGACACCCGCTTAACCATGCGACGCTTAAACTTGAGCCCCAGGGCGGCACGCAGAAGCTGGTCGCACAAAGCGATAGCCTTGGGCAGTACCGCTTCACTACGCTTCGTCCCGGCTCTTACACGCTGCGCGCGGATTTGGCCGGATATGCCGCCGCATCTTTCGGTCCATTTGCAATCCAGGCCGGCTCGCTGAAAACCGTCAATCTTACTCTCTCCCCGGCTGCCGCTTCCCAAAACAATTCCGGCCTGCAATTCTTTGACGAGCCCCAGTTCACCATTGCCGGCGTGACGGATCCCACCCGCCTGGGCGCTCACGGCTCCAATGCGACCGCTCCCGCGAAAGCTGATCTGACCAGAGAAGTTGTATCCCTGGCCGGGCCTCCCGCCAGCGCGAAGCCGCCGGCGGATGAGCAAACGCTACGTGCCGCCGCTGAGCGTCAGCCGGCTGACTTTGAAGCCAATAGTCGCTTCGGCAAGTGGTTGCTCGACTCGGGCCAGCCGCGCGAAGCTCTGCCCTACCTGCAGCGAGCCTCGCAACTCAAGCCGGCTGACTATCAGAGCAGCTACGAACTGGCGCTGGCCTACGCCACTGCCGGCGAATACGAGCCCGCCCGCGCTACGCTGCAGCCGCTGCTGGCAGCCTACGATCGTGCGGACCTTCATCACTTGCTCGGCGACATCGAAGAAAAGCAGGGCCACTCCCTGGACGCCGCCCATGAGTATGACCGTGCCGCCAAGCTTGAGCCCAGCGAAGCCAATCTCTTCGACTGGGGCGCAGAGCTCCTGCTCCATGGCGCCGCCGAGCCCGCCATCCAGGTCTTCAGCGAAAGCAATCGCCGTTTCCCCGACTCAGTGCGCATGTTGCTCGGCCTGGGCGTCGCCTGCTTCGCCCAAGGTGATCGTGAGCGAGCGGCTCACTATCTTGGACAGGCATCAGATTTGGATCCTGCCAACCCGCGCCCCTATCTTTTTCTGGGCAAGGTCGCGGAGGCCGAGCCATTTCCTTCGCAAGGCGTCGCCGAGAGGCTGGAACGCTTTGCGCGACTGCACCCGGAGGACGCGCAGGCCAACTACTACTACGCCGTGACCCTCTGGAAGCAGTCGCAAAGCAACAGCGACGCCGGCAAGCTGGCCCAGGCGAGCGCCCTGCTGCAGAAGGCGGCACAACTCGACCCTGGCTTTGCCCTCGCTTATTTGCAGCTCGGCATCGTGCAGGCCGAGCAGAAAAAATACCCGGAGGCGATTGCTTCATATCAGAAGGCGATTGCGGCTGATCCCCGCTTGCCCGATGCCCATTACCGCCTGGCTCAGGCCTGCATGCGAACCGGCGACCAGCGGAAAGCTGCCGCTGAGATGCGGCTGTACAATCAACTGGCGCAGCAAAAGGCGCAGCAAGCCGAGCGCGACCGCAGCCACATGCAGCAGTTTGTCTACACCCTCCGCAGCCAAAACCCCGCCTCTCAACCGCGCTAATCCGGCTCTTTGTGTATGCAGCCAATATTGCCCGGTTGCGGAACAGCACAAGGGCGTCATGCTGAGGCGCTTCAGCGCCGAAGCATCTTGCGCGCACCGAAGGACCTGCTTCTTTTAAGATGGTCACCCTGAGCGCAGCGTTTTAGGATTGTCATCCTGAGCGCAGCGAAGGACCTGCTTCTTTTAAAATTGTCATCCTGAGCGCAGCGAAGGATCTGCTTTTTGTTCCAAGCTCACCTCCCAGGTGGCGTCCTCCCGCTCATCAACCCAAGGAACATTCGATAAAACCTCGCCGTATCCAAGTCCGTTTGCACCTCCACCGGTTCGCGCGAAATTCGCTGCCGGTCATGGTCCGTCCACGTTAGCGTATTCCCGTATCCCGCACCGTGCTCGATATCCACCCCCATGTAGCGCGTCTCGTGCCCTGTAATCAGAGTGGGGTCCAGCCACGCCGCCGCCGTCAGTTCATCCCACATATAATCGGCGCCCAGGCCCTGCTGGTAGTAACGCGCCAGGTAGTTTGCCAGCGGCGTTCCGCTCGCGTTGATCTGCTGCATCATGGCCGGCGTGAGCCGGGTCTTGATTGAAATGTCCGTGGGCGTGCCGACCATCTTCTTCCAGGGCGCCCGCAAAACAATCTCCGCCGCCTCGGGATCGAACCAGAAGTTGAATTCGTGGCGCGGGTTGTCGGCAAATTCAGGATCGGACGTCTGCGGGTTCAGGCTTCCGCCCATGAACACCAGCTCCTCCGCCAGTTCGGGAAACTGCGGATCGAGGGTGATGGCTAGTGCCAGGTCGGTCATGGGGCCTCCGGCGTAAATGGTCACCTGGTGCGGATAGCGCCGCACCATGCGGACAAGAAAATGCGCCGCATCGTCGTCGGCGGGCTTGGTGGTCGGCTGTCCTTCCGGCAGCTTCGGAACCACAAACGGCTCGTGCCACCAGCGTTCATCCCATGCCCCCGCGTAGGCCACCTTGCCATAGCGTTGCTGCCATAGCTGGGCCTCGCCACGCCGTCGCACCAGCGGGAACACTGCTCCTGGCACAACCGGAATGTCGGTGCGCCCAATGATCTCCAGCAGGCGCAGCATGTGGGCGACCTCTTCGTCTCGCCATTGGTCGCCGCTTACCACCGTTATGCCCAGCACCTCGGCTTGCGGCGATTGAATCAGCACCAGCGGGGCTTGCAGGTTGCTGCCCCCAGGCCCGGAGCAGTCCTCGTCGATAATTATTTTGCGGCGGCTTTGGCTCCAGGCCAGCGCATTCGCCAGGAGCAGAAACGAAATTGCCGCCCACAGCCCTGGTTTTCTCATGCTGAGCTCAATGGCCGGCGTTGCAGCGCTTTAGTGGCGCTCCGGCCGGGTCATCAATTCGATATACAGCTTGTAGAATTTTTGTGTGTCCAGGTCGAACTGCACGTTGGCCAGGCGCTCATAGGGTGGCACCTGCGCTTTCGCGTCCCAGAACAGGGTTTTGCCGTAGTCTGCTCCGTGGTCCGTGTCTATGTCCATGTAGAGCTGTTTCTGCACGGTAATGATGGAAGGGTCAATCAGCGCCGCTCCGGCTATCTCGTCCCACATGTAGCCGGGTAGGGAATACTTGTCCAGATAGCGGGTGACCGGGGTGTTGGCTTTCGCGATCTCCGCCTGCATCTCGGTGGTGAACCGCGTTTTCACCGAAATATCAATGGGCGTGATGGTCACCTTCTTCCAGGGTGCGCGCAGCACGATGCGTGCCGCCTCCGGGTCGAACCACCAGTTGAATTCCCGCCGCGCGTCAATGGCGCCTGCGTCAATCGCGCCCTTATCCGCGTATAAGCCGCTGCCCATCATTACGAATTCCTTGGCCAGGCTTGCAATCGAGCGATCAAGCCGCAGCGCCAGCGCGTAGTTGGTGAGCGGACCTCCCGCCCACAGTACTACCTCGCCGGGATACTTATGCACCATCCTGACTATGAATTCGGCCGCCGTCTCCGGCAAAGGCTTGGTGTGCGGTTCGCCCTCGGGCAAAGGTGGCACCACATCAGGCGGGTGATAGTGCTCTTCGTAAATCGTGGATCGCCGGGCAGGAAAGTAGTCCGTCCAGCAGCCCTTATAGGCAAACTTGCCGTACAGAGCTTCCCAGCGCTCGGTCTCCTC
>DATEGM010000455.1:0-2062 GCA_035280085.1 Terriglobales bacterium | reverse complement strand
GGCAAATTCAGCGCGCAGTTCCGCGGGAGTAAGCCGCAGGGGCCGAAAGTCGTAATGTGTAGGAAGCTGCACGCCTTCCAGGCGGCCGCTCACGTAGAAAGGCTGCACCTTTTCCACCAGGTAGCCGACGCCTGGGTGCTCAGGATTTGTAGTGCCGAACACCAACTCCGCTTCCGAGAGGAGATTGGGCTGCCACACCTCCGTGACATGGAGCGCAGCCAGCATCACGCCTTCCGGATCGCGCAGGGCAATGCTTTGGCCGGTTTTGAGCTGGCGCGCAAACTCGCCATTCACATCGAGCATGATGGGCATGGGCCAAATGGTTCCATCCGCCAGGCGCATATTGCTGCAGACTGATTCGTAGTCTTTCTGACCCAGGAAACTGCGCAAAGGGGAAAAGCCGCCGTTCAACAGCAGCTCCAGGTCACACATCTGCCGGGCGGTAAGGTCCCAGGAGAGCCAGTCGCGCGAGGCCCCGCGCAGTTCCGTTTTGCTTTCCAATGGCGCCATCAGATCAACCAGTACACCGCCGTGCGGCTGGTTGAGGTGAGACTTACCGAAGTCCGCGGCCGCGAAGTTGTTTACTGAAACCGGATGGTTCGATGTCAAAGTTCTTGCCCCTTTTCCTCTCTGATAGCCTGATTCCCTGAAACCTGCCTGGGTTATATTTTATTTGCATCCCAGGCGTTCTTCGCTGGCTATTTTCTGCTGGTTTACCCCCCGTATGCGGCCAGGTTTGGACTGTCTGCAGCTAATTCGCGAACGATAAAGTAGAGGGATTTACGATGCGGACAAGGCCGAGAAAGGAACAAATTGAACGCATCTTTTTTGACGATTCCGTGCGGGGTCCTTGACCCGCCGAAGCGGGCGGAGTTCCGCACTGGGGTAGAAACTCCTTTCGACCGCAGTACCACGGCCAGCAAACGCGAGGTCCTTCGACTGCGTTCAGGATGACATTCAACAGAGTTTTTTGACAACAGTTGGCCGGCTCAGGATGACATTCAGCAAAATCTAGCGAAAGGAAATTAGCTTTTCTCGGCGTGCCCGTCGTCTCGGCGGTGAAAAAGCTTATTCCACGGTGACCGACTTGGCCAGATTCCTGGGCTGGTCTACATCGCAGCCGCGTCGTACGGCGATGTGATAAGCCAAAAGCTGCAGCGGCACGATCTCGAGTATGGGCAAGAGCAACTCGGGCGCCGGCGGGATCCCCAGCACATGGTCGGCGGCCTCGCGGATCTCCTCATCGCCCTCGGTGGCCACGGCGATCACCTGCCCCGAGCGCGCCTTCACTTCCTTCAGATTCGACAAAGTCTTTTCGTAGCGCACCATCGAGCCTGGGTCGGCAGGGTCGCGCGTGGCCAGAATCACCACCGGCAGGTTCTCATCAATCAGCGCGTTGGGCCCGTGCTTCATCTCCCCAGCCGGATAGCCCTCGGCGTGAATGTAGGAAATCTCCTTCAGCTTCAGCGCGCCTTCCAGCGCCACCGGGTAGTGAATGCCGCGCCCCAGAAAGAGGAAGTCCTGCGAGCGCACGTACTCCTTGGCCAGCTCCTCGCAGTCTTCTTCGTGCGTCAGCAGGCTCTCGAGCTTGCCCGGCACCAGCGTCAGCTCGGTGATCAGCTGGCGGGCGGTGTCTGCCGACATCACCCCGCGCACCTCCGCCAGGTAGAGCGCGAACAGGTAAAGCGCCGTCAGTTGGGCGGTAAAGGCCTTGGTCGAGGCCACCCCGATCTCGGGGCCGGCGTGGGTGTAAATCGTCCCGCTGGCCTCGCGCGTGATCATCGAGCCCACCACGTTGCAGATGGCCAGCGTCTTCGAGCCCTTGGCCTTGGCCTCGCGCTGGGCGGCGATAGTGTCCGCCGTCTCCCCCGACTGCGAGATCAGCATGGTCACCGTGTCGGAGGCGAGAATGGGGTCGCGATAGCGCCATTCGCTGGCGTAATCCACCTCCACCGGCACCCGCGCCAGGCGCTCGATCATGAACTTGCCCGCCTGCGCCGCGTGCCAGCTGGTGCCGCAGGCGGCCAGGTTGATCTTCTTCAGCCCCCGGAACTCGGCCTCG
>DATEGM010000454.1:0-19373 GCA_035280085.1 Terriglobales bacterium | reverse complement strand
TGGCGTCGGTGTTCCCCGACGTGGCTGCCTGCCAGGAAAACATTGTGGGCGACATCCAGATTCCCGATCACCCGCTGGTACGCGAGGTGATGAAGGACGTGCTCACCGAAGCCATGGATATTGACGGCCTGCGGACCGTGCTGCACGGAATTGAGGATGGCAGCATACGCTGCCTGGCGGTGGATACGCCGGTTCCCTCGCAGTTCTCGCATGAGATTCTCAACGCGAACCCCTACGCCTACCTTGACGATGCGCCGCTGGAGGAGCGCCGGGCGCGGGCGGTGCAGATGCGGCGACTGCTGCCGGAGTCGGTGCTGGAAGAAGTGGGCAAGCTGGATCCCGCGGCCATCGCCCAGGTGCGAGAAGAGGCCTGGCCTGATGTGCTCGATGCTGACGAATTGCATGATGTACTGCAGACGCTGATCGCGCTACCAGAAGATGTTGCGGAGACGGGCCCTCTGGCCCGTGCGGGCGTGGCGGAGGCGCGCCTGTGGCATAGTTACTTCCAGGACCTCGCTTCATCAGGCCGCGCGGGCCGGGCCTTTCAGGATGGGCAAGCTTTCTGGGTCTCTGCCGAGCGCGTCCAAACCTTCGCGCAAATCTATCCTTCAGCTCAGTTCGAGAGCGCGTTGCCCAAGCTCGACGGCGCAGTTCCCTCGCCCGACGACTCCCTGCTGCAGATGGTGACCGGCTGGATGGGGCATCTGGGCCCGACCAGCGCCAGGGAGTTGGGAGGAATCCTGGGCCTGCCTGCATCCGAAGTTGATAAAGCCCTGTTGCGATTGGAAGCCACAGGTGCAATTCTGAGAGGCAAGTTCACAGATGTTTCGCGGGCGGGGGCGCCCGCGCCACAAGACCTCAGCGGACCAGAGACGGAGTGGTGCGAGCGCCGCCTGCTGGCGCGCATTCACCGCCTAACCCTGGGCACTCTGCGCAAGCAGGTGGAACCGGTGACGGCGGCGCAGTTCATGCGCTGGTTGCTGCGCTGGCAACACATCGCGCCCGGCACGCAGGTTGTGGGGGAGCGTGGCACGCTCGAGGTGTTGCAGCAGCTGCAAGGTTTCGAAATTCCAGCCAGTGCCTGGGAGCGGCAGGTGCTGGCCCGCCGCATCGCCGATTATGATTTCAAGGTTCTGGATCAGCTCTGCCTGACAGGCGCAGTAGGCTGGGGACGGCTTTCGCCGCATCCCGCCACCCTGGAGGATTCGGCCGAAGGCAAGCGCCGGGTAATTCCCACCAGCGTGGCCCCCATCACCTTCTACGTCCGCGAAGAAGCTGACTGGCTTCCGCCTCACACGGACCATCAGGATGGCCGCGGCCTGAGCCATGGGGCGCGCCAGGTGCTGGAGTTCCTGCGCCAGCGGGGAGCCTCGTTCTTCGCCGACATCGTGCGCGGCACCGGCAAGCTCAAGGCGGAAATTGAGACCGCGCTCTGGGAGTTGGTGGCAGCAGGCTTGGTGACCGCCGATGGCTTCGATAACCTGCGCTCGCTGATTGACCCCAAGCGGCGCTCGGGGCAAGGAAGTGGGCGCATGGCTCGTCCGCGTCACAGCGCGGGACGCTGGGCGCTGCTCTATCCCGGGGATGCGGCAGAGCGCACGCGCCAAGTGGAGGCTGCCTGCTGGATGCTGCTGCGCCGCTATGGAGTGGTTTTCCGCGACCTGCTGGCGCGGGAGGCAATCGTGCCCAAGTGGCGCGAGCTGGCCATGGCTTTCCGCCGCCTGGAGGACCGAGGCGAAGTGCGCGGCGGACGCTTCATAAGCGGCTTTTTGGGCGAGCAATTCGCTTTGCCGGTGGCAGTGGAATCGGTGCGTGCCATGCGCAAGGTGGAGCCTTCCGGTGAGACCATCACCATCTCCGCCGCCGATCCCCTCAACCTGGTCGGCATTGTCGTGCCCGGCGAGCGCGTGCCCGCCATCTCCGGCAAGACGGTCACCTTCCGCGATGGGGTTGCCGTTCTAGCCCAGGAAACCTCCTCCCAGGCCGCGACAGGTGACTAGTTGCCCACCCCCGATTTCCCGTTAGTAATAAGCTTGTTCCCATTGAGCCCGGGCAATATAGGAGCGCTATGACCGAGGCAGAGAAACAGGCTTTCTCCCTTTACGAGGATATCTGCGCCACCGGCAAGGACCGTCCATATTCGGCAAACTCGCTGACAGAGATGATGCGCAAAATTGCGGAATGGCGGGCGAACAATTCCGCTCTAACTGCCCTAAGCCGCGCCAGCGCCGAAGTGCAACTGGCTTTTCTGAGCGGAAGCTTTGGGTGGTTGCGTGCCGAGGCCAAGGAGTTCAGCCGCTTTCAGGTCTGTCAGGCCGTTACCGATGCGATTCAGCTTGTCCTGACCACGCTTCCCAAGCCGTTGCCCACAGAACTGGTGCAGCGGCTCCTGAGTGAATACCGCCAGGATTTCTCCATGACCCGGATGTATTTTCCCTTCCAGCAGTTCCTGTCCGTGCTGACGCCCGACCAGATCACGGATGAGATCCGCAGCGAACTCCGCCGCATCCATCTGCAGTTTGCGCCCACTCCGACGGGCAAGGTTGAGGAGCACACCAAGGAGATCCGGGAACTGCTAGCGGGCCTGCTGCGGATTGCGGGAGAGAAGGAACTGGATCCGGGACGCGGCCCGTGGTCGCAAATTGTCTTTGACGAACTTGCGGGCAAGGATGACATCACGCGCGCCGGATGGGAGGGCTTGCTGGAACACTGCCGTGCCCTGGAACAGACGGTGCCCGGCGCCAAGTGGAAGGCGCGAGCTGGTGCGCTGATGGCCGCGCTGGGCGAAGCCGAGGCGATTGCCGCCATGCTGCGCTGGCTGGCGTTGGGGCCCACGCCGGGACAGCCACCCGAGGCTCGTTCCCCCATGGAAGACTCCGCCTACCAGAAGGGATTGGTGTGGTGCGTGGCGATGAAGGCTGACCCGGAAACCGCCATTGCGATCGCGGATTTCGGCATTGCCTGCCTCCGCAAAGTGCCCAACTTGGGCGCCGTATCACAGAAGGTTGGCTTTGCCTGTGTGCAGGCGCTGGGAACCATGGACTGCTCTGAGGCGGTCTCGCAGCTCACGCGTTTACGTGCCCGCGTCAAATATTCGGTCGCCAAGCGGCTGATTGAAAAATCGCTGCAGCAGGCGGCGGAGCGCAGCGGCCTGAGCATCGAGGAGATTGAAGACCTCTGTGTCGGGCGCTATGGCCTGGGTGAAAAAGGAACGCGGGAAATCGCACTGGGTGATGCCAAAATTACCCTCAGCCTGCGCGAAGACGGAGGCGTGGCCGTGGCCTGGCACAACGCCGACGGCAAGCTGGTGAAGTCCGCGCCCGCCCCCATCAAGAAGGCATTTGCCAAGGAAGTTAAGGACACAGCGAAGCTGGCCAAGGAACTGGAGGAAGCCTATACCGCGCAGCGGGTACGCCTGGAATCATCATTAATGGCGGTGCGCATACTTCCTCTGAAGCATTGGCAAAAATACTTCATCGAGCAACCGCTTCTAGGATTCTTTGGCCGCCGGCTGATCTGGGTTTTCAGCAACGGCCAGGGATGGGAGCGCTCCGGACTGTGGTCAGGAAACGAAGTATGTGACTGCGAAGGCAAGCCGCTGGATCTCGCAGGCGCGGAAAAGGTCCGGTTGTGGCATCCCCTGTCAGCGGATGGGGCAGAAGTGCGGAAATGGCGTGAACGAATCTTCGCCTTGGGTGTTCGGCAACCCTTTCGCCAGGCCTTCCGCGAGTTCTACCAGATTACCGATGAGGAACGCGAGACTACGGCATACACCAACCGCTTCGGGGGAGTGCTGATGCGCCAGCACCAGTTCGCCAGCCTTTGCCGAGAGCGTGGCTGGAACTATCGCCTGATGGGCAGCGGTTTTGACGGCGGCAATGTGCCTAACCGGAAAATTGACCCCTGGAAGATGCACGTGGAGTTCTACGTGGATCTGCCGGCGGACCGGCAGCCCACACTCCGCGACTCCGCGTTGGGCGAGCAGTCGGGGTCAGGCATCAACCTGTTTATCACCTCCGACCAGGTCAGGTTCTACCGGGAGGGCAAGGAGATCTCTCTGGACGATGTTCCAGCCATTGTCTATTCAGAAGTGATGCGCGATGTGGACCTGTTCACCAGCGTGTGCGCCGTGGGCGACGATGAAGGCTGGACCGACCAGGGCGAACGAGGCATCGGCCTCTTTACCGAGACATTCGATCCCAACCAGCAATCAGCAGTGATTGCGCTGCGCGCTGACCTGCTCGGCCGCGTGCTGCCGCGCACGCCTATCGCGGACCGCTGCAAAATTGTGAAAGGCGTGCTTGAGGTGCGCGGCCAGCTCGGTACTTACCGCATCTTCCTGAACTGGGGAATTGCCATGCTGATGACCGAATCCAAGCCGCGGTGGCTGCGCATACCGCAGAAGGTTCTGAACGCTGTGGAACTCGGGCTACAGGGCCTTCCCCTCGACCTGGATCACCGCACGGAAATGATTCTGCGCAAAGCCTATGTTCTGGCCAACGACTGGAACATCAATTCGCCCGAGTTGATTCAGCAACTGTCGCCCAGGTAACACCTCCCCAGAAAGGCGATTTCATGCCCAAGACAGGCTCAGTTGGGGTCGCGACCGCAGTCTTTCGTCAGCCGTGGAAGCGTGCTGCATAGACCTTCGTAATTTGAGCTTCTTTACCTCCCTTCTTACCATGTGCGCGAGGTCTGTTTGATGTCGAGTACGGTGGTAGGCGAGAAGGTCATCCATCCGGTGGCGCGGCGCTGGACCCGCCACAAACTGGACGTGCCCATTCGGGTGATCGTCCATCTCGAAGACAAAAGCCGGGTCATCACCGGCCGGGGCAAGGAAATCAGCGAAGGCGGCATGGCAGTATTTGCCGGAGTGGAACTGCGCGTAGGGGACAAGATTGAGGTGGAATTCACCCCGCCCTACGGTGGGCCCATCCGTGTGCAGGGCATTGTTAGGAATCGAAACGGCTACAGCTATGGGGTGGAATTTTTCGCGGTGAATGAAGAACAGGCGGCAGAGAAGGAGCGCCTGCGCGCCGCCCTCAATAGCGCCACTCTAGGTGGCTGATTCGCCAGCCGCCCGACAGGCTCAGGAGATCAACTCCGGGTTGAGCTGGGACACAGTTTCGCCCTCTTCATTGCCCAGAGTGATGCGAGTGGCGCGGCGCATCTCGCGGGTCATGCCATCCGCCAGCCGGTCGCCAGCCATTACCGAGCCTGCCGCCAAGGTGAACCGCAGCGCATCACTTGGGTCTTCGAAATAGAGAATCACTTCTTTCGCCATACCCGATATGCTCCTCCCCATTGACACGGCCAACCATGCCCGCCGACTAGCGATCGTGTTTCTAATTTTCGTGAACTTGTGCTCTGGGGGGAAGTAATCCCCTTGGTACCTCGGCGCTCCTCTGTGGATTTTTGGGTGTGCTCTCCCCATCCCGGAGAACGAAGCCATAAGAGCTGTGGCCCATTGTCCAGACCGAAGCGAGAGAAGAAACTTTGATGAGGTTTGGTGGACCTCGTCGGGATCGAGCGACGACCTCCCCGGCTACGCCGGGGCGCGCTCAACTGCTCTGAAAGAGGCGATCAATTCTTGAATGGAACGATGGGACTTCCAGCTTTTGAGTTGTCGCTCGCGGGCTAGGGCTTCCGACAGAGTCCTGAATTGTTCCTGATGGACCAGCAGCAATGGTCCACGGCCGCGAGTGGATTTGGTTCTGTCCTCGATTGTGTTCGCTCAATCGCGCTACGGGCTCTTCGGCACAACCGATGTAGAATCGGCCCGAGCTTTCACTTTAGGATGTAGACGGTGGGGCATGGCAGAGATTTGGTGGACCTGGTCGGGATCGAACCGACGACCTCTTCCATGCCATTTAACCCCGATTAGGAAATACAACAACTTACAACGCCCAGAGGACCGTCTTTTGGGTTTTTGTACCCGGAATATAGGTAAGAATCACGGGTAAGCAGAGCAGGTTCGCGCGATCGGTCAAGCCCTAGAAACCACACGTCCCTGCCGCCAGCGACTCAACACTCAATTAATGGCCGCATAGCAGCAGTACTGCGTGTCATGGCCTAGGTGAAACGTAGGCGCTCGGCTGCTCGCGTTCCCTAGCGGAGCTGGACCCGCCAATCTCGTTGCCAGCCGTCCGCAAGCAGGCGATCCACACGAGCTCGGCAAATTTAGAAGCCGACCCCGAACTTGTTAGCGTCCCATTTTTTCAGTTCAATTCAATTAAAAGCACTCTCCGTCGCAGCTGGTGTTCACGCATTGCGAAGTTTTCTTGTCGAAGGTACACCCTCCCTGCGGGCAACCTTTCCCGAGGGCGCACTTGTAGCTGATACACTGACAAACGCTTCCCCCGGCCAAAGCCGGGATGCTGCTAACTGCGAGGGTTGTCAGAAACGCCGCGAGCAGGAGTAGCTTGGGTAAATGCTGTACCATTTCTTTTTCTCCTTCGGTTTTGTAATCCGTGCCTTATTTGCAGGCTTCGGGGGAGGCGTTAGGAGACTCAGGCCGGCAGCCGGTTGCGTTGGAGCTAACTACATTCGCTGCCGCAGAAGTCCCTTTTGTCCCCCCGCCGAAATATGCAGATATCGTGTTCCAGCTAGGCTGATCGAGGCGCCCGGCCCACACCATCTCCACTGTTCCCTCGGCCCCCACGAATAGAGTGTTGGGGACTCGCGCCAGTCCAAGTTGGAGATAGGTCCGGTGCGGCGGGTCAGCAACCACATCGGCCAGGGGTATGCCTTGTTTCAGGCAGTAGTCTCGAGTAACCTCGATGGGGTCACGACTCACCCACAGCACGCGCACACCTTTTAGCTTGACCATGCTTGCTAGCTTCGCCCACCCTTCTTGATTCGCCTGACACGCGGGGCAGCCAGGCGAAAAGGTGATGATCAGCAGTTTTGAACGTGCTGTTGGTGAGTCTAGTTTTTCCGCACGACCATTCAAGCCGTTACCCGAGAGCATGTGTAACTGTGTTCCTGCTTTGATTTGAGGAGCAGCCGCGTCGCGCAAACGGTGGTTCTGCAGCACGAGAGCAATGTTTTCAACGAGCAGGGCCAAGGCTGCAACCCAGAGAAGACCCGTTAGCACTTTGCCAAACTTCATCTTTGTCGCCTTCAAGTGAACCCGTTGACCAATTCCGTTGCTATGGATGTGCGGCGATCTGTGCCTGAATAAAGCTCTGCACGGCCACAGTGTCGACCCGCGTGTCATACTCGGCTGAGCCGCAACTGACGGCGGCCGATCCACCGCCAGTTTCAGAGGAGTGAATGCCGACTTGGTATTCGGTCGGTCCGTCGGTCAACAGAGTTGGCCCCCCCGAGTCAAACGAACACGTGCCTCCAGCTCGCTTCAGCCACGTATCATTCAGGTTAACGACATTCGAGGTTGTAATTAGCCGATCGCCCGTCAGCACGAGTTCCTCGTTGACGCCGTAACCAAGCACCGAGACTACTGCCTTATTCAAGGCTGGATAACCGTCAAGGAAACCTATCGGTGCAAGTCGAGCCGGAGTAATGTTGTGAATGGGATGTTTTAGGACCACGACCCCAATATCGTTTATGTCCGGCGTATTCCCGTTGGTGATCTGAAATCCTGGCATCAAGGCATACGAGGCAACCTCTAACCAGGAGCTCGATGGCTCGTATACGTTCGTCGCATCGAAGTCGACGTGCAACTGTCCCGGCGGCACGTTGAACATGAGTTGGAGATTGATGCAGTGCCCGGCAGTTAAAACTACCCGCGGCGACACCAATGTTCCCGTGCAGGACACAAACCCGTTTCCGCCCGTGAAGCCCGTAAAGCCGTAAACGTTGGGCGCAACGATCACAGCCACGTACCGATGTGCGGTATCGACGGTACCATTCGTTATCGCGAAAACGACGGGCAATCCGAAGATTGCTGCGATGAATATCCAGAGCGGCGCACGTTTCATGTTCATTCCTCTCTCCTCCAGTAGAGGCACGATCGATCACCCAGCCGTTGCATTGCCGAACTCGTTCTTTGGCGTAGTCATGTCAGGTGCCTGGAAAACCAGCAGTCACGGCATCGGACGACTACAGACGGCTTTGCCTTCGTCCTAGTCTTCAGGGCATACCCCACACATGTTCGGGACAATATGGCCCTCTTCACGCGCTGCATCAATTCGCCGGGAATCTATTTGGAGTCTTTTCTCCAGATTCGCAAATGTATTGGAAGCCACTGAATCTGTTGTACTTAACTAGATTTTGACAGTTTTCGTGCCGACAATTCTGTGATACGCTACCGCGAATTTTAAGGAACGATGCCAATGCGACCGGCCGCTCGTTCAATCACCGCTCTCCGCTTTGGATCCTTCGTCGCCAACCTGCGTTCTGGCCAATTGCATCGGGCGGGTCGGAAACTCAAGCTACAGGAACAACCCTTCAGTATTCTGGCGATGTTGCTGGAGCGCGCGGGGGACATCGTCACGCGGGAAGAGTTGCGCCAGAGGCTCTGGTCTGACGATACGTTTGTTGACTTCGATCATGGAATCAACATGGCTATCGCCAAGATACGAGAGGTCCTTGGGGACTCCTCCGAAAATCCACGGTACATTGAAACTCTGGGAAGGCGAGGTTACCGGTTTATTGCGCCGGTAGAGCCCGTCGGGAAAACGATTTCTTCTTCTCGGCAGCCCGCTGCCCTGCAATCGGCGAATAGCGCCAGCCGTCACTCTGTTGGCCGACAAAAAGAACTGTCAGAACTGCGCGCTGGGTTTGCTTCAGCCGTTGCTGGCAAGGGCTCATGTATATGTGTTGCGGGTGAGCCCGGCATCGGAAAAACCACGCTGGTCGAGAATTTCCTGGCCCAACTCCGGGAGCGCGGAGAGAATTTTTTGTTAGCGAAGGGGAGGTGTTCCGAACGTCTGGCGGGTTCGGAAGCGTATCTGCCCTTTCTGGAAGCTCTTCAGCACCTTCTCCGCACTCACGGCAACATCACTGAGCAGAAGCTAAGGAAAGTTGCGCCCAGTTGGTACGCCCAATTGTTTCCGCTGACTGAAAGCGACCCATCCGATGCCGCCATACAGGCCTACTCCCGCAGTACCACGAAAGAGAGAATTAAGCGCGAGATCAGCGCGTTCTTGGAAGAAATCGCATGGCTGGAACCTCTCATCCTCTTCCTGGACGATCTACATTGGGCTGATTCTTCCACCATCGACCTGCTTGCCTACCTGCTGACAAAATTCGCAGGCGAACGGATTCTTGTGATCGGCGCGTATCGGCCATCGGAATTGCTAATGTCGAAGCATTCGTTCATAACAGTCAAGCGGGATCTGCAGGTGCGCGGCATCTGTCGCGAGATCGAAGTGGAATTTCTCACTGCAGCGGATGTGGAGCAATACGTCGCACTTGAATTTCCCAGCAATACATTTGCGCGCGAGTTCGCGAGGCTAATTCACTCCACGACCGAAGGTAACGCGCTTTTCATGGTCGACTTGCTGCGCCACTTGCGAAACAAAGAGGTCATCGCCAAATCTGGCGAGAGCGGCACATGGATGCTTGCCCAATCTGTTCCCGATCTGACTCACGATCTTCCACAGTCCGTGCGAAGCATGGTTGAAATGAACATTGCGCAGGTATGCGATCGTGAACGGGAGGTGCTCAAGGCGGCCGCAGCTCAAGGCTACGAGTTCGACTCTGCGGCGGTGGCTCGCGCGCTACAGGCAGATAACTTGGAAGTGGAAGACAGACTTGAGCCCCTCAGCCGGGTTCATGGTTTTGTAAAGAGCATATCTGAAGAGGAGCTTCCCGACGGCACCCTCACTATACGGTGCCGCTTTGTGCACGTCCTGTATCAAAATGCACTGTATTCTTCTCTCCCCCCCACGCGCCGAACGGCTCTCAGTTTGTCTTTGGCGCATGCTCTGGAAGGGTTCTATGGTGACAAGCGTGCGTTGATTGCCCCTCAGTTAGGTTTTTTGTATGAGACAGCACGCGAGCCCGGGCCCGCCTCTGACTACTTTCTGCTTGCCGCACAGAATGCGCAGCGCATCTTTGCGAACCAGGAAGCTATCGTTTTGGCCCGCCGCGGACTGGCGCTTCTGGAGGAGATTCCTGAATCTTCGGAACGCACGCGCAAGGAACTTGCGCTGCAAGTCACTCTGGCCTTTTCCTACCTCTGCACGCTGGGCTATGCAGCTCCTGAAACCGGAACAAACATGACGCGTGCACGAGAGCTTTGCCGAGCTATAGGCGATACAGCTTCGCTGTTGCCCATCGTTGTTGGCCTCTGGACTTATTACCTTTGCAAAGCCGACATGAATGCGGCTCGGGAAACGGCGGAGCAGTTAGCCATGATGTGCCAGGATACCGATGATGCCGCCCTACGCCTCGGCGCATGCGCGACGCTTGGCTTTACCGCGCATCAACAAGGTGATCTGGTCGCCTCACGTCATTATTTCGAAAAGGTCGATAAGCTCTATGACCCAGAGCAACATACCCGGTACGTCCAGATATACCGCTTTGACCCCGGCATTCATTCTCAGAGCGAAATGACGCGCACGCTATGGCTGCTCGGGTTTCCCGATCAGGCTCGTCGCAAACTCGAAGCAACGCGCGCATTCGCGCGCTCCAGCCCGTTGAGCTTGGCGTTCTGCCTGATGTTTGCAGCATGGCTGTATCAAGAGCTTCGGGAACCTGAAAAGGTCAAGGAAGTCGGGGAAGCTTGCATTGCTCTTTGTGAAGAACAGGGAATCATGCTGGAGCGCGCCTGGATCATGTGCCCGTATGGATGGGCACTGACTGTCTTGGACCGGCAAGAGGAAGGAATCTCGACAATTCGCATCGGCCTCGAAACGCAGCTCGCTATTGGCGCGCAAATCGCTCGTCCCCAATGCCTGGCCAACTATGCTGAGGCGCTGCGGCACGTAGGTCGCCCACGAGAGGCTCTGGCGGCGGTAGAAGAGGGTATTGCCGTTGCCAAGCGCAACGGAGACAACTACTACGATGCCGAGTTATGGCGCCTCAAAGGGGAACTCCTCCTCGCGAGCAACACGGCCGATTCTGAGCCCTGTTTTCAGAACGCGATCGAGATTGCGCGGCAGCAAGCGGCGAAATCGCTGGAATTGCGCGCCTGCACCAGTCTCGCGCAGCTTTGGCGGCAGCAAGGGCGTCTCGCCGAAGCACGACAACATCTGCATGATACCTTTGGTTGGTTCACAGAGGGTCTCGAAACGGCTGACCTACGGCGAGCGCGCTCGCTCCTGGAGCAGCTTGGAGAATCTTTGCACGATTCCAACGTAGAACGTCTCGACACGACAAAGGCACCGGCCTGAAATTGGTTCCCGCCTCACCGTAGCTTTGTTTGGGGCCGTTTCGCCGCATACGAAAATGGCCTTAGGGAAACTCGGATTAAGTTCCTTTTGTCATCCCGAGCGGAGCAGAACTGCCCGTCTTCGGGCAGTTCTGTGCAGTCGAGAGCCTGCCCCGAGCGGAGCCGAGGGGGACCTTGTGTTTCTGCTTATGGCACTTAATCAGAGTTTCCTTAGCAGGACGAATATCCTGCGCCACACAGACGCTGGATTAACCATGAACATCTACACCCATGCGCAGGACCCAGCCATGCGGGCAGCGCTAAAACGGTTCGAGTCGCGGTTGGTGCAGTGAACACAGGCAAAAGATAGGCACGCAGCTAAGAAATCACAGGTAAGGACATTGGGAAGCGAAATGGCGATGGGAGCTAAACTGTTGAGGAATTTGGTGGACCTGGTCGGGATCGAACCGACGACCTCTTCCATGCCATGGAAGCGCGCTCCCAGCTGCGCCACAGGCCCACGTGAGGAAGGTTGCAGAAAGGCAGGAAGCGATACCTGCCTCTCTAATTGTCGCCGACACCTTTGCTTGAGTCAAATGCGCACCGATGTCGGGGGAGGGACATCAAATCTGCGGCAGAATTAATGCTTTGGCTGCCTGGACGATCGTGTTGCAATGCCGGGCTGCGCATGCGACATATCAGTTTTTCCGGCTTGACATGGCAGACTGACCGGGCTAAGTTGCATCCCAAGTTCGTGGGGTTTCACAGCCGCCGTTCGGCTCCCGCTTCAACTGAAAAATCTTGCTTCCGGGTCGCATATGCTCATGCGCTGCAGGCTGTTCGCCCTCTCTCTGCTCCTAGCGCTCTCGGTCGGATCTTGTCTAGCGGAACAACCACCGGGTGATGTCTCCTCACACACGGCGGTTAGAGGTCACGATGTCTCGCAACTGTTGCGAAAAGCAACAGCGGGCGATACCCGCGCGCAATTCCTGCTGGGACGGGCGTATGAAACGGGCATCGGCGCTCCCCAGGACTACACCGAGGCGGCGCGCTGGTACCTGGAGGCGGCCAACCGCGGCCGCCCGGAAGCTCAAAACAACCTGGGGCTGCTTTACACGCGCGGCCGGGGAATGGAGACCGATTATCAGCGGGCCGTCAGCTGGCTGTTGCGGGCAGCGGTGCAGAAATATGCGCCGGCGGAATTCAACCTGGGTTTGCTCTATTCCCAGGGCCTCGGCGGGCGCATAGATAATGCGGAAGCGCTGCACTGGTATCGCCTGGCCTCCGAGCACGGCTATGCCGCGGCGCAAAACAATCTGGGGCTGTTGCTGCGGGAAGGGCGGGGGGCACCGCCAGACTGTGGACAAGCGCTCAAGTGGTTCCACCGCGCGGCTAAGAACGGCTTAGCTGAGGCGGAATACAATCTGGGAATATCCTACGAAAGTGGTTGCGGCAGAGGGGCCGATTACCGCTCGGCCCTTGAGTGGTATCGAAAGGCGGCGGAACACGGCGTGGCTGAGGCCGCCAACAACCTGGGTTACCTCTACCGTGAAGGCAAAGGAGTGCCGGCCAGCGACGCGGAAGCAGTCAAATGGTTTCAGCGCGCGGCGGAACAGAACCTGCCAGCCGCCCAAGCCAACCTGGGAGTCATGTACCTGCACGGGGTGGGCGTGCCGCAGGATGCCACGACGGCGTACATGTGGCTGATATTGGCAGGCAACACCGGCAAAACGGTGCTGAGCGCGCTGCAGTTGCCGGTGGAAAAACTCATGTCGGCACGCCGCAACGCTCAGGCCTGGCAGGCGCAGCATCGCACTTTGTCCGCTGGGCCGCGGGCTGAGGATTCAGCGCCGTTGTTGCGCTAGCGACTCGGCGTGCCAGTCCCCCTTTTAGCATCCACGGGAAATCTGCAACTGCCGGTTAAGGATTCTCTTCCTCACACAGCCTATCAATTTTAGCGGTTGAAAATGCGGCTCCGCCCCGGTTCTGCCCGTCTCCCTGCTCTCGATTATCACCACGAGAAGTGACCGGAGTCACCGCCCGCTTCCCCATTCGGAATTATATATGGGTTCAATTCGCAAAGTGTCCAGATGCGAATTCTTGCGCCCAGGAACTGTGTCGCCACCGCGACGACGCTCGCAAACCGGGAGGTTTTCATGAGAAAGTTCTTATGTGCTTTGGGGCTGTTTTCCATCTTCATCCTGATTACGCCGCTGGCAATGCCACAGTCGCTCACTTCGGGTGATATTTCCGGTGTGGTATCGGATCCCAGCGGGGCGGTGATCAAGGATGCCATCGTCAACCTCAAGAGCTTGGATACAGGCACGGCTCAAACCACCGCCACCGGCAACACCGGCCTGTATCGTTTCTCCCTGCTGAAGCCGGGCCGCTACAGCGTAAAGGTGACTCAACAGGGGTTCCAAGGAGCGGAGCGTCAGGTGGCAGTCGCAATAGGGCAGGTAACACAGTCCAACTTTGTCCTGACGGTAGGCAAAGCTAATGAGCTTGTTGAGGTAACCGGTGCACTTCCGGTGGTTAATACGGAAAGCGCTGCCATCTCAACAACCTACGACGTCCGTGCGGTCAGCGAACTGCCCAACTCCGGCGCCGACCTCTCCAACATCGCTCAACTGGCACCGGGGGTCACCATGAACACCATGAGCCAGTCGGCCGGGGGCTATGGCAACTTCACCGCCAACGGCATGTCAGCTACTTCCAACTTGTTCACGATAAACGGCGAAAATTACATGGATCCGTTTTTCAATATCAACAACACCGGCGCGACGAACCTGTCACTGGGACAAAACGAGATCCAGGAAGCCAGCATCGTGACCAATCCGTATTCCGGCCAGTACGGACAGCAGGCCGGCGCCCAAGTGAACTACATCACGAAATCGGGCAGCAACGCCTTTCATGGCAGCGCCAAGTATCTATGGAACGGGCGCATCATGAACGCGAACAACTGGTACAACAAGAACACGCCACCGGGCACACCCATAACGCCGCGTCCTTTTGTGAATGCCAATCAGTGGGGCGCGGACTTCGGCGGGCCCATACAGAGGGACAAGACCTTCTTCTATGTGAATATGGAAGGTCTACGCCTAATGATCCCCACGACGCAGAACACTTACATTCCCACGCCAACCTTTACTAATGCCGTGCTGGCCAACATCGAAGCGAACCAGCCCAACTCCCTGCCGCTGTACCAGAAACTGTTTAGCGTGTGGATGGCCGCGCCGGGTGCGCAAAATGCCCGACCGATACCGGGCAGCTGCAACACGGCTGCTGGGATTATGGGGCTAACCGACACCACTGCTTGCGTAGCTAATTTCTCCGCTACTCCCGGGCAGCTCACCCATGAGTGGATCCTGAGCGGGCGCGTGGACCATAACTTCAGCGACAGTGACAGGGTGTTCGTGCGCTTCAAGCGCGATGATGGCTTGCAGGCAACTCGCACAGATCCCATCAACTCCGCCTTCAATGCCACCAGCTCGCAGCCCGCCTATGACGGGCAATTGCAGTGGAACCACGTCTTCAGTGGCACCGCGGCCAACCAGTTCATCATGTCGGGCAACTACTATTCGGCGATCTTCAAACAAAACGAAGCCCTGGCAATCCAGACCTTCCCCTATGATGTAACTTTCTCGGGGTTATCGTTCACGAACTTCGGTGGCCAGCGCAGTTATCCCCAGGGACGTAACGTCACCCAGTACCAGTTCATCGATGATTTTACGAAGATTGTGGGCAATCACACCTTTAAGGTGGGCGCCAACTACCGACGTTATGACGTTTCCGACTACAACTTCTTCTACAAGCATCCTAGACTTCTGTTCAATGACATGGGAAATCTGGCCGATGGGTACTCGTATTACTTCAGGCAGTGGTTCTCGCAGAGTTCGTCAGTCCCAATCGCGCTCTACGGTCTCGGCATCTACGGGCAAGATGAGTGGAAAGTGAACAACAAATTAAAGTTGACCCTGGCACTGCGCGCGGAGCACAACTCCAACCCGGTTTGCCAGAACAATTGCTTTTCTCTATTCACTGCCCCATTCAATACCCTGCAGCACGGGCCGGACGTCCCCTACAATCAGGATATCCAGACTGGGCTACACCAGGCCTACCGGGCAACGGACAAACTGAATCTGTCGCCGCGGATTGGTTTCACCTGGTCTCCCTTCGCCAAAGAGAACACCGTCATCAGCGGCGGCGTCGGTATTTTCTATGACGCGCTATCGCAAGGCGGCATGGAAGACGCATTCTCCAATACACCCTTCGTAAATCAGTTCAACGTCTACGGCGTTGGCGACCAGCCCGGGGCACTGTGGGCCGACCCCGGCCGGACTGGCGCAGCGGCCATTGCAGCTAGTTCCAATGCCGCCCTGCTGGCGGGTTTCTCCGCAGGCCAGACCTACAACCAAATTCGGGCCGCTACCGGCGGCGTATTTGCCGCGCCATTATTTACCAATTTTGCCGGCACCATGCGCACCCCTCAGTTCCAGGAGTGGAACCTGCAGGTACAGCAAGCAATTGGCAACAACATGTCTGTATCGCTGAATTATTTCGGCAATCACGGCATTTACATTCCGGTAGTCAACGGTAACCTGAACGCCTACGATCCAGGTTATTGTGGCGACCCCAACGGCAACGGCGTACCTTGCGGCGCCGGCTTTCCGGCCACGCGTCCTGACAGGAGTTACGGCACCGTGAGCGAGTGGTACACGGGTGCCATTTCCAACTCCAATGGGCTGACGGCTAGTTTCACTAGGCGCTTTGCCCAGGGGATTTCCTTCCAGGCCAACTACACCTGGAGCCATGCTCTGGACGAGGTCTCCAACGGCGGCGTATCGCCGTACACCTTTGACCAACCGCAGGGTCAGATCAACCCACTCAGCTTGCGAGCCAACAATTATGGCAATGCCGATTACGACATACGCCACAACTTCAATGCAAACTTTGTGTGGGAACCTCCCCACAGGTTTTCCAACTCCATGGTGAACGGAATCATGGGTGGCTGGATGTTCTCCGGTTCACTCTTTGCGCGCACTGGCTCACCTTACACAGTAATCGACAGCAACACTTTCTTCCCCAACCTGGGCGGCTTTGGCCTGATTCCAGCACAGGCACTTGGGCCGGGTGCGACGTACGGAAGTGGACCCTGCCAGAATGGCAACAGCCAGTGCTACGACCCGAACGCCTTTGTGAACTCGGTCAACCCGACATGGGATGCGAATTATGCAGCCAGTGGGAATCCTGTCTATACGGCGTTTCCCACTCAGCGGCGGAACCAGTATCGCGGCCCGGGGTTCTTCAACACCAACTTTTCCGTGATGAAGAATTTCAGCCTAACGGAGCGGATGAAGTTCGGGTTCGGCGCGAACTTTTACAACGTGTTCAACCACGCCAACTTCTATGTGCCTAATGTCTACTTGGCCGATGGCGACAGCACTTCGGGCAGAATCCAGGAGACCGTCAGCCCCTCAGCGAGCGCGTTCGGCAACTTCCTGGGTGCAGATGCATCACCGCGGCTGATTCAACTGAACGCCAAAATCACCTTTTAACCCGTCTTTCAGGACGGCTTAATGGCGGCCCCAGACGTTTGGGGCCGCTTTAGTTTTTAACGCAGGGCCTGGCGCAGGCGGGCGAGTTGGGACTGCAGTTCGCCGTTGGCGGCCGTGAATTCCAGGCCGTAGAAGTAGCGGTTGCGGTCGCGAATGGTAGCGGGCACGCGCAGGGGTTCATCCGTCTCGGGCAGCTGAAACTCCACTTCCACTTCCCTGCCCACGGGCAGTTGCAGGCCAGCAAAAACCAGCATGCCGCCTTCGCTCAGGTCATTGCCGCAGCCTTCCACCAGGAACGTGCGGTTGTAGCCGTGCAGGACAAGGCGAACGGGCACGTCCAGCTTGTGCCGCGGCCAGCGGCGCTTGGGTTTGAATCCCGTGGCTTTCGTGCGCGCAGTTCTCATAATGCCATCCAAGGGAACGTGGAGGCCCTGGAGAGACTATTTTCGCCCGTAGGCGGTTCCTCCGACAGATGACCAAAGGGAGTGGACGGGCGTCGCAGGAATCAGCGGAGTTAGCTCTGCACGCGAGATGCTTCGGCGCTGAAGCGCCTCGGCATGCCGCCTTTTCTGCGGAGGGCCTCGCGGGCGAGGGCGCCCGCCACAAGCGACCACAAGCTGGCCCCTGACCGTGGAGTCCTGAGATGGCTCCTGACTACTTCTCCTCAATGCCGCACATCTGGCAATCCATGTACACTTAAAGAAACCACCCACTTCAACAAGGAAGAAGCTTGAGCAAGGGAATTCGCAATATCGCCATCATCGCCCACGTAGACCACGGCAAAACCACGCTGGTGGACGCTATGCTGCGCCAGAGCGGGGTTTTCCGCGCCAACCAGGAAGTCATGGAGCGCGTTATGGACTCCAATGAACTGGAGCGCGAGCGCGGCATCACCATCCTGGCCAAGAACACGGCGGTGTTCTACCACGACGTCAAAATCAACATCGTGGACACGCCCGGGCACAGCGACTTTGGCGGCGAAGTGGAGCGGGCGCTGAAGATGGTGGATGGGGTCATGCTGCTGGTGGACGCAAGCGAGGGGCCGCTGCCGCAGACGCGGTACGTGCTGGGCAAGGCGCTGGAAGCCAAGTTGCCGCCGATTGTTGTGATCAACAAAATTGACCGGCCGGATGCGCGCGCCCAGGAAGTGCTGAACGAAATCTACGATCTGTTCATTGACCTGGATGCGGCGGAGGACCAACTCGACTTCCCTGTCCTGTATACAAATGCCAAGCTGGGCACCGCCACTGCTGACCCAAAGAAACCGGGTCAAGACCTGCAACCGCTTTTTGAATCCATTGTGAGCACCATTCCGCAGCCTGCCGGAGATGCGGCGGGCCTGCTGCAGATCCTGGTGGCGAACCTCGACTATAGCGACTATCTGGGACGGCTGGCTATTGCCCGCGTGTTCAATGGCACGCTGCGGACAGGCGAAGAGGTAGGAATCGCCAAGCTCGATGGCTCGCTGGAGAAGGTGAAGATTACTAAGCTGTTTTCCTTCAGCGGGCTGAAGCGGGTGGACATTGAGGGAACCGAACTGGGCGACATCGTGGCGGTAGCCGGCGTGACCGGCATCACCATCGGCGAAACCATCACCGGCGCCGAGAACCCGGCCCCACTTCCGCACATTGTGATTGATGAGCCGACAATCGCCATGCAGTTCACGGTGAATACCTCTCCGTTCGCCGGCCGCGAAGGCCAGTTCGTCACCTCCCGGAACCTGCGCGAACGTTTAGACAAGGAACTGCTCACCAACGTTTCCATCAGGGTGGAGGAGACGGGCAGCCCCGACTCCTTCAAGGTGATGGGCCGAGGCGAGCTGCAGCTCTCCATCCTGATCGAGATGATGCGCCGGGAAGGCTACGAGCTCGCGGTCGGCAAGCCGGAGATCGTCACCCGTAAGATTGGCGGCAAGCTCATGGAACCCGTGGAGCGGCTCACGGTGGACATTCCCGAGGAGTACGTGGGCGTGGTGCTGGAAAAGCTGGGCATGCGCAAGGCCGAGATGCAGAAAATGCACAACCACGGCTACGGGCGGGTGCGCATGGAATTCCGCGTGCCCAGCCGGGGGCTGATCGGCCTGCGCAGTGAATTGCTGACCGACACGCGCGGCACCATCGTCATGAATTCTTTGTTCGACGGCCACACCGAGTGGCAGGGCGAGATTCCGCATCGCCTGACGGGCGCGCTGGTGGCCGACCGCGCCGGCACCACCACCGCTTACGCCCTGTGGAACCTGCAGGAGCGCGGCGAACTGTTTGTGGGCCCCGGCGTGGAGGCGTACGAGGGCATGGTGATTGGCGAAAACTCGCGCGACAACGACCTGGACGTGAACTGCGTGCGCGAGAAGAAGCTGACCAACATGCGCGCCTCTACCGCCGACGAAGCCATCCGCCTGGTGCCGTTCCGCACCTTGAACCTAGAGCAGGCCATCGAGTTCATCGCGGAGGACGAGTACGTGGAAGTAACGCCCAAGTCGCTGCGCCTGCGCAAGAAGATCCTGCAGGCCAACAAGCGTCCCCGGAAGAACGCGTTGC
>DATEGM010000453.1:0-3758 GCA_035280085.1 Terriglobales bacterium | reverse complement strand
AACAGATGGGATGAGAAGGCCGGTCTCCCGGCGGGATGCTGTAGGCTCCCAAGTTATCGACGTGCTCGCAAGCACAAGAGATAAAGGAGACCGGCAATGAAGAAGGTTAGCACTGCGGTGGGGAACCAGAGCAGGAAAGTTTCACAACCGAAGCTGACGGTCGGCTTGGACCTGGGCGACCGCTCCAGTTGGTACTGCGTTTTGGATGAACGAGGCGAGCTGCAGGCGGAAGCTAAGGTGAGCACCACGGGGAAAGCCATGCGCGAGGTGTTCTACAGAATGCCACGCAGCCGGATCGCGCTCGAGACAGGGACGCATTCCCCCTGGGTAAGCCGGCTGCTGAGCGAACTGGGGCATGAGGTGATCGTGGCCCACGCACGTAACGTGCGGCTGATCGGGGAGAGCCGGCGCAAGGACGACCGGCTGGACGCACGTACTTTGGCGCGGCTGGCGAGGATCGACCCGCAGCTGCTGTCGCCGGTGAAGCACCGCTGCGCCCGAGCGCAGGCGGATCTGACTCTGATCCGGGCGCGAGCCGGGCTGGTGCGGGCACGGACGGCGCTGGTCAACAGCGTGCGCAGCCTGGCCAAGTCCTACGGGGAGCGCCTGCGCAGCTGCAATGTGCGCAACATGGATCCGGAAAAAGCCGAGGGGCTAAGCCCCGAGCTGCAGGTCGCATTGGCACCGCTGTTGCGGACCATCGAGTCGCTGAGTGAAGGCATCCGCGAGTACAACCAGCGCATTGAAGTCCTGGCCGAGCAGAGCTATCCCGAGGTGAAGTTGCTGAAACAGGTCAAGGGCGTGGGCACGCTGATCGCGCTGACCTTCCTGCTGACGCTAGAGGACCCACACCGCTTCCGCAAGAGCCGTGATGTGGGCTGCTACCTAGGACTGCAGCCGGGGCGAAGAAACTCGGGACAGAGCGAGCCGCAGATGCACATCAGCAAGGAAGGCGACCCGTACCTGCGCACCCTGCTGGTGCAAGGCGCGCAGCACATTCTGGGGCCGTTTGGGGTTGATTGCGACCTGCGCCGCTGGGGGTTGAAGCTGGCCGAGCGCGGCGGGAAGAGCGGCAAGAAACGAGCCATCATCGCCACCGCCCGCAAGCTGGCGGTCTTGCTGCATCGCCTGTGGGTCAGCGGAGAAGTGTACGAGCCGTTGCATAACAACAGGAACAAGGCAGTGCCGGCGGTGGCGTAAAAACACAAAACCTCCAGGAAGGGAAAAATCAAAAGCTCACACGCCGGGTTCCGGTGACTGCGTCGAAAGCCTGGCCCAACTTTCATTCCCCGGAGTGGAAGAGAGGTCGACGAACAGGTGGCAGCACCGGCTGTAACGAGAACGCCCAACTTGCACCGAGCGAAAATCGCTCCTCAAGAGTGCGGATGGAAGGATGGCGACAGTGGCGACCCGGATCGAAAGCAAGAAAACCTTGCCTATAAAACGAAAAACAAAAGAACCGACTTGACTCCGACCGGCCTTCTCATGGAAGGCTTTCACGTACTTTACACATTCTGCCCCAATTCCGGTGCAGAATGCGGTCCTCATGTATGTGAAGACGATTTCACGTCAAGTGACCCGGTTTACTGGACGAATTTCGGCCCACTTTGTAAATTTGATTTCCGCCGTCACTTCGGACACCCTGCGATATCATTTCGTGCACGGGCCAACTCGATGCGGGTAAATCCACATGGATTTCTTGGTCAGTTCATTTTTTGGGCCCGTGTAACGGATACTCAAGGACATCGGTTTCGCTGTGGCCTCGGGTGCCGAAAGCTGTAGGCGGTAGCTGGTTGTGATAAACGATTCGACGAAGGGTGCCAGCTTGAGCAGTGCTGTCCGTTCGGCAGAGCCATCAAAAGATCGGACGACAGCAAACACATATCCTCCGGTTTGCTCTGCGAGCCGCAACATCAGCTCCGGGCCGTTGCGCTCCTCTTCTGTGCGAGGTCTTCCGCTCATAGCAAGAATTACAAAAACGCGGGTGCCTCTGGATGCCAATTCGTTGATGACATCCTGCTCGTTGAGCTTGCTCACGTCATCACCGCCGTCGGTGATGAGGTAGAGCACGTCACCAAATAGAGGCGGGCCAACCGTGAGCAAAGCCTGGTGGATCGTGTCAAACAGAGGTGTTCGCCCACGAATCGAGTCGCGTGTAATCGCGAGAATCCGGCCTCGGGCGTGGGCGCGGTCGCCGAAGCTCCCGATCTGGGGATTTTCATTCACTGTGGCTGCGGCAACAGATGCATCTGCCGGGAGGATGTCCGCTGCGTAAGCACCCAACTTAGGTACAAGCTTCCAATCGGTGCCCTCCTCTCTCATGCTGCCGCTGGTATCCAGAAGCAGTATCACTCGCCGAGGCGCTACATCGAGGCTGAAGCCAGTAATTTGGGCTGGCTTGCCGTGCAGCTTGACGGATAGCTGGTCGGGTTTGATGCCGCGAAGCACCAGGCGGTCCTTTGTGAACACGTTGAGTGGTGCAGTGATTGAGCAGGTGTTCGCCCAGCAGGCGAGGGGCAGGAGTAGCAGTAATGTGATCAGTTTACACACCCTATGGCGTACCATAACGCATCATCTGGGGTGAAAAACGTCTGTGACTGTTTACAATTTCGGTGATTCTGGCACAGTTCTTTACTGGTGCTAAGGGGATTTATCGCTCGTTGGTCAGGAGTCACCCCGGCGTTACCTTCTTGGGCGTCTGCTTTACAACTGATCCGGATCCGTTGAACTGACCACCCACAAAATCAAGCGCAGGGTCCTTCAACTCGGACGGGCATCTCTATGGCCCGTCCTCGCTCAGGATGACACGCTACATTCCGATTAGGCCTCACACCACCTTCAGCGCCGGCGAAACCACAAACCGCAGTTTGCCATGTGCCTGGCGCAACGCTTGTTCTACAACCTCAGGCGTCGCCCCGCGGGCAAAAATAAATCCCAGGTAGCTGGCGCCCTCGGGCAGGGGCACGAGCTGTTGGCGAACCTTGGCGGTGATCTCGATGGCTTCCACTCCGGGCGTACGCTCCGCTTCCTCAATATTCTCCACCGTCTCCAGGAATCCGGCCTGCGCTATGGGGATCATCATCACCCCGCTGGCTTGGGATTCGCGTGCTGGTTCCACCTTCTCTCCCAGCGCATGGCGCAGGATCAGTTCCTCCAGGGACATGCCATTCTGGAAACGCAAGCTGCGGGCACACAGCCCGCCAATGGGCCGTGCGGCCACCTCCAGAATCCACACGCCCGCGGAGTTCAGCCGCACCTCGGCGTGCACCGGCCCGTGCCGCAGGTCCAGGGCCGCCACCGCGCCTTGCACGGCATTTGCGATTTCCTGCTGTCGCGCCGCCGCCAGCCGCGAAGGCGTAACGTAGATGGTTTCCTCGAAAAACGGTCCCACCAGCGGATCAGGTTTGTCGAAAAGCGCCAGCACCCGCAGTCGGCCGCCCTCCACCAGTCCTTCCAGCGCGAACTCGGCTCCCTCTATGTACTGTTCCACCTGAATGAACTCGGCGGTGGGATCGCGCAGCACACTCACGTCCGGGCTTGCCAGCAGCTTACGAATGCGCCCAAACGCGCCCGCAAATTCCCCGCCGTCATTGGCGCGAATAACGCCGCGGCTGCCGGAGAGCGTCAGCGGCTTGAGCACACAGGGAAAGGAGATGGCTGGCAGGAGTTGTTGCGGCTCAGAGTTGCGGGAAAAGCGCTGGAAGGCAGGAACGTTGAGTCCGGCGCGCCGCAGGCACTCACGGGAGCGGTACTTGTCG
>DATEGM010000452.1:0-4206 GCA_035280085.1 Terriglobales bacterium | reverse complement strand
CCGCGGCGACGTGACCTTCAGCGGCACCCGCTATCACCTCGAGCGCGGCGACGTCACTTTCAGCAACCCGGTGCGCATTGAGCCGGTGCTGGACCTGGAGGCCAGCGCCCGGGTGCGCGATTACGACATTACTCTCGGCTTCCATGGGCAGATTGATAAGCTCAACGCCACCTACAGCTCGGAACCGCCTCTGCCCACGGCGGACATCATCGCTCTGCTGGCCATGGGACGTACGCGGGAGGAATCCGCAGCCCTGCAACAGCAGGACACCACCTACACGCGCACGGCTTCCAACGCCATCCTCAACGAGGCTCTGAACAGCGCCAACAACAACCGCCTGGAGAAGATTTTTGGCGTCAGCCGGGTGAAGATTGACCCGGAAGCGGGCGGCGCCGAGAACAACCCCAGCTGGACCCGCGTCACCATCGAGCAGCAAATCTCCAATACTCTTACCCTTACCTACATCACCAACGTCTCTCAGGCCCAGCAGCAGATCATCCAGGCGGAGTACTACCTGACGCGCAACATCTCTCTCATTGCCTTGCGCGATCAGAATGGGGTGGTCAGCTTTGACGTCAGTATTCGGCGGCGGAAGAAGTAAGGCCGGTTTGCGGCAGCAGGTCTCGGCCTGTGCTGCCTCAGAAGGCGCCGCGCTCGTTGAGCGGTGGCAGAGCCGACTACCTCGGGTTGCCTGGCGCTGCCATATCCTGAAAATTCGGAAGGTCTAGGCTAAAAACAGGACAAATCCACAGCGTTTTATTCTCATCTAAATAGGGGTCAGATGTTCGGATCATACGAAATACGAAGGCAAGAGGAGAAAGACCATGAGAAAGAGAGCAATTTGCCTCACGGGTGCGGTTCTGGCGGTGGCGCTGTGTTTACCCGCGCTGGCCAAGGATAAGTCAAATTCCGGCGGAAAAAACGATCAGCAGATTCAAAACAGCATGCAGAAGTGGCTGAAGGACAAAGGCAGCAAATACAGCGGCGTGCAGGCCTCGGTGGAAGACGGGGTGCTGACCCTTACCGGTCAGGTTCCGCTGCTCATCGACAAGCTGGATGCCGACAAGAAGGCTCACGGCATCGACCACGTACAGGGCGTGCGTAACGAGATTCAGGTTAAAAGCGGAGTTTCCGACCAGCAATTGCAGCAAACACTGGGCAATAAGCTGCGTTACGACCGCATCGGGTACGGCATTGTTTTCAACAATCTGACCTTGGGGGTGCAAAACGGTGTCGCCACCGTGGGGGGCAGCGTTCTGGACTATCCCAGTCGCGATTCTGCCCTGGCCATCGTGGAAACCACGCCGGGCGTGCAGGGCGTGGTTGACAACATCCAGGTGCAGCCTACCTCGAACTTCGATGATGAATTGCGCATCCGCTTGGCACGAGCCATTTATGGGCACCCGGCCATGCAGAAGTACGCGATGGTTCCACAGGCGCCGATCCGTATTGTGGTCAACAACGGCCATGTTACGCTGGCCGGCGTGGTGGACAGTGAGATGGACAAGCAGATTGCCGAAACCCAGGCCAAGTCCGTGCCCGGCGTGTTCAGCGTGGATGACCAGTTGATGGTGGCCCAGAAGCAGAAGTAAGCGAACTGACTAGCTGGCTGGCCTCGTGGCTGGCTAGCTAGTCGCTTCCCTCCGCTACAATGTAGTCCGTGGCCGTCCTGCACAACCTGCGCACCACGCTGGAGATGATCAAATGGGAGCATTCCATATTTGCGCTCCCTTTTGCCCTCTGCGGGGCCATGCTGGCCGCCGGCGGTTGGCCCACAGCCTGGCAGCTGAGCTGGATTATTGTAGCCATGGTAGCGGCGCGCTCCGCGGCCATGGCCTTCAACCGCTTGGCCGACGCTGAACTTGACGCCATCAACCCGCGCACTCGGACCCGTGCCCTGCCCGCTGGCGCGCTCTCCCGTGGTTTTGTGGCTGCCTTCGTCAGCGTGGCTTGCGCCATATTTGTGCTCGCCGCCTCGCAACTGAACCGGTTGACCCTGCTGCTTTCCCCGGTGGCGCTGGCCGTCGTTCTGCTCTATTCCTACACCAAGCGCTTTACCCGCTGGTCTCACGTGGTGCTGGGATTTGCTTTGGGCGTGGCTCCGGCCGCGGCGTGGATTGCGGTACGGGGTTCGCTCGACCCGCGCATCCTGCTCCTTACTGCTGCCGTTACCTTCTGGGTGGGCGGTTTTGATGTGCTCTATGCCTGCCAGGACTACGACTTCGACTTGCGCAACGGGCTGCACTCCCTGCCGCGCTACCTGGGCATCGGCCGCGCCCTGGTCATTGCCCGCCTGTTTCACGCCGCGATGCTGCTGCTGCTGGTTGCCCTGGTGCTCAGCTTTCACTTGGGCGCGCTGGGACTGGCGGGCGTGGCCGCAGTGGGCTTGCTGCTGGCCTACGAGCACTCGCTGGTCTCGCGCGACGACCTCAGCCGGCTCAACGCCGCCTTCTTCACCATGAACGGCGTCATCTCGGTGGTGTTCTTTCTGTTCGTGGCCGCAGATTTGCTGCTGCGAAGATAATTCCAGTTGGCTGACCAGACCCGCCTTAGAGCTTATAAGCTGCGCGAATTCAGAATTCTCTTGATTTGCTCGATGTGATTGACGTCGTGCGCCGCCATATGCCGGCACAGTTCACGTATCGTAACCTTTCCCCGTTCGGTGTGTGTCCCGCAACGTTGCCACTGCTGGGGCGAGAGGCGGGCGAACATCCGCAGGTTAGCCTGGCGTAGCAGTCGGAACATGGTCAGGGCTTCTTCGTGTTGCCATGATGAGTAATCGCCTACCCGAGCCCACAGGTCCTGATCAAAGGCGCTCAGTTCAGCACCGTCATGCTCCAGCATCTGGCGGTAGCGCCAGGAACTCGCCAGTTCGTCCTCCGCAAGGTGAGCGATGATCTGCAACACCGACCACTTGCCCGGGGCGGGAGGCTGCTTAAGCCTTGCCGGTGCAATACCAGCGATCAGGCCGGCAATGGTGTCCGGCGCTTCGCGCTGCATGGCAATGGGATCCTTGCCTTCGACGTAAGCTGCGAACCGGCTTTTGTACTCTTCAGCAGTTTCAGTCATATCGTTTCCACCAGCAGCAACGATTTTATAAGCAGAGCACGGGGAATCACACGAGTCTGTGACGAAGTGCGGCTGCCTGCGATATCATCAATGCGTGGCCCAGACGCATCCGTTCCAGACCGACGACGCGCGCTTGCAGCCCATTGCCGAGAAGGTGCTGGCCCATGAGCGGCTCAGCCCCGACGATGCCCTCACTCTTTACTCCTCGCCCGACATTCTGGCCGTAGGCTGGCTGGCCAACTATGTGCGTGAGCGCCTGCACGGAGACAACACCTATTTCAACGTCAACCGCCACATTAATCCTACCAATGTGTGCGTAGCGGCGTGCCGCCTCTGCGCCTTTGGCCGAAAGAAGGATGTTCCCGGTGCCTACACTATGGCGCTCGAAGAAGCCTGGCAGACGGCCGCTTCCGGCTACAGCGAGGCGGTCACGGAATTTCACATCGTGGGCGGCCTCCATCCCGATCTGCCGTTCCAGTACTTCCTCGACCTCACCCGCGGGCTCAAGGAGCGCTTTCCCCAGGTCCACCTGAAGGCCTTTACCATGGTCGAAGTGGCGTATCTGGCGAAACGGGCCAAACTCTCCATCCGCGAAACCCTGGAGCAGCTGAAGGCAGCGGGCGTGGATTCGCTGCCCGGCGGCGGAGCGGAAATTTTCGCCGACCGCGTGCGCCACATGATTTGCGACCACAAGATTGACGGCGACCAGTGGCTGGAGACGGCGCGCACCGCTCACCAGATCGGGCTGCGCTCCAACGCCACCATGCTCTACGGCCATATTGAGGCCGATGAAGACCGGGTGGACCACCTGCTGAAGTTGCGCGCGCTGCAGGATGAAACCGGCGGCTTTCAGACTTTCATCCCCCTGGCGTTCCATCCCGCGAACACTCCCCTGGAGCACCTGCCGACAACCACCGGCATGCTCGACCTGCGGCAGATTGCGGTCAGCCGGCTGGTGCTGGACAACTTTGCCCACATCAAAGCGTATTGGCAGATGCTGACGCCGCGCATCGCCCAGATCTCGCTGCGCTTCGGCGCCGACGACCTGGACGGCACTGTGATTGAAGAGAAGATCTATCACGATGCCGGCGCCACCACGCCCCAAGGCTTGCGGCGCCAGGAACTGGAGCGCCTGAT
>DATEGM010000451.1:0-4444 GCA_035280085.1 Terriglobales bacterium | reverse complement strand
GGCACCCGCCGCGCCCAGATCGCGGCCCTCACATCCTGTCTCGCAGGGAGAACTCCCTTGAGCGGCAGATTCAAGAAAAAATGCAGAGGTCCTTCGACTCCGCCGTGTGACTCGCAAGCGGGTCACACGGCTCCGCTCAGGATGACAGTCGGGAAATCTGATGTTCGGGCAACATCGGGCTTGGTGGCCCACTCAAGCCTGCCTTTGGCTTGAGTGGGAGAGTACAACAGCGGGGCGCGAACTGTCTTGCGCCGAGTTTCCGCTTTCTCGCCGTCTACTCCGAAGTAATCTCTACCCAGCTCTCGAATTCTGCCGCGGTACTGAGAATTGTTCACTCTCACTCTGTCGGGCTATGGCACCGTCCTGAGCTTCACCAGATTACGGCGGCCACACACACAACTACCCCACTCAAACCAAAATCGCTTGAGTGGGGCACCCTGAGCTGAAGCCAGGTTGTTTCCGGGAGAATTCCCTGAAACAGTATCTTCGGGCCGAAAAATGCAGGGGTCCCTCGACTCGGGCTTGTCTCGCAAGCTCGACGCGCCCTCGCTCGGGTTGACAGAAATTGGACGGGAACTTGGGGACAGACGAAACGCTTCAGGCATTTGCCCGCTTCATTGGCTGGTGGCCCACTCCAGCCCGCGTTTGGCTTGAGTGGGGCGGTGCAACAGCGGGCACGAATCGGCTTGCGGTGCGCGCCTACTTTCCCGCCGTCCACTCCAATTCAACCTCTACCCGGCCCTCGAATCGTGCCTCGCGGGATATGGCACCGTCCTGAGCTTCACCAGATTGCGGCGGCCACCCACACAACTACCCCACTTAAGCAAGATGCGCTTTAGTGGGCCACCCCGAGCTGAGTTTCCTTCTTAGAAAGGGCCTCAGCATGACGCCCGCCTGCGGAGCTAAAAGCAGGTCCTTCGCTGCACTCAGGATGACAATCATGAGAGGGGAGCCCGAGCTAAAAGCAGGTCCTTCGCTGCGCTCCGGATGACAATCATGAGAGGTGACGGCCTCAGCACGAGGTCATTCGCAACGATAGCCCGCTCTTGATTTATTCTGGAACCCATGCACCGACTGCTCTGCGTCACTGCCCACCCCGACGATGAAGCCGGCAATTTTGGCGGCTCGCTGCTGCTCTGCCATGAGCGGGGCGTCGAAACCCACGTCATCTGCCTCACGCCCGGGCAGGCTGCGTCCAACCGCGGCGGCGCGCGCACGGACCAGGAACTAGCCACGCTGCGGCGCAAGGAGTTCGCCGCCTCCTGCCAGGTGCTAAAGGTGACGCACGGCGAGGTGCTCGACTACGCCGACGCTCACCTGCACCGCATTGACCTCTACAGCGTGGTGGCGGAGCTGACGCGCCGCATGCGCCAGATTCGGCCGCAGGTGGTGCTGACGTATGGCCCGGATGGCGGCATCACTGGACATGCGGACCACGGCATGGCGGGAATCTTTGCCAGCCTGGCGTTTCAGTGGGCGGGGCGCAGCAACCGTTTCCCCGAGCAACTGCAGGACGGCGCGAGCCTCTATCGGCCGCAGAAGCTTTACTACACGGCCGCGCCATTCGCTCTGGGGGGCCGCCAGCCTATTTCGCCGCCGCCAGCCACCCTCAGCATGCACATCGGCAAGTTTCTGGAGGACAAGATTCGCGCCTTCCAGTGCCACACCAGCCAGGCGCCGCTGTTTCCCATCTTCGAGAAGGCGGTTCGGCAGCGCGGTCAGCAGGAGGAATTTCACCTGGCCGCGACCAGCACCCCGGGAACGCTCAAGCCGGAGAAGGATTTATTCGAAGGTGTAATCGAAGATTAGCCACGGAGACACTGAGGCACAGAGATTCTTTATGATTTTCTCTGTGTCACTGTGCCTCTGCGGTGAAAACCAAGCGCGTAGCCAGAACGCCTCGCGGCAAGAACACCTCGAAACTGCCGAGGTACGGCGAGCCACACGGGGGTCCTTCGACTGCGCATACCGATTCGCAAGCGAATCGCCATGCACCGCTCAGGATGACAGTGGGGGTGGAGGGGAGCACAAGGTCCTTCGACTCGGGCTTGCGCCCTCGCTCAGGATGACAGTGTGGGTGGAAGGAAGCACAGGGTCCCTTCGATCCGCAAAGTGACTCGCAAGCGAGTCACTCTGCTGCGCTCAGGATGACAGTGGAAAAGTTTTTTAAAGTGTAGGTGAAGATTGAGCACAGGAACGCAGAGACACAGAGTTTTTGACATGAACATTGATTTCTCTGTGCCTCTGCTGTGAACTATTTTGCTGGTAGTGCTTTGATGATGTCGGTCAGCAGATCTGCCTGGCCCGTCTCCCGCTCCAGGTGGGGGTACATTTCGCCGCCGTGATAATTGAGTGAATATGTGGTGAAGTAGTCGGTGTTCTCAATCAGCAACTGCAGGGGCCCGCTCGCGGTTTTGCTGGCTTTGAGGGCGTCGTGCCACACTTCGGGAGCGAACTTGCGGCCGTTCACGGCAATCACTTTCATGCCCGGCCCGATGCCGGCATTGGCGGCCAAACCGCCATGGACTGTATCAGCAACAGTGCCGTCTTCCGTCCGTATCACCAAACCCACTGAGTATTCGGCGTCAATGGCTTTGCGGTCCTGCTCCTGCAGGCGGAACATATCCGAAGGCGTATCGGTGTAAACCACGCGCCAGCCGCTGCCGTCGATACCGCCCAGCGGAGCATGCGCCACTTTGGTGGTGAGGCGCTCGTGCCAGAATCCGCGCCAATCGTAGGGGGCGATCTGGTTCAGCGCGTTCACCAGTTCGTCGAAGGTATAGGGCTTCACCATGGGCGCCTGATTGGACTGCGGCGTGGGGCCGGCGTAGAACAGCTTGCAGAAATCGTTGAGCGATTTCTGGTTGTGCGTCTGCTGGCGGATGATGACATCGGCCCATAGCCAGTCGAGCACGCCTTCGTCGTAGAAATCGGTGCTGCGGCGCCAGGAATCCCAGGCCTCGGAGGAGAAGTACAAAAGCTGGGCGGCGTCGTTGGTGTCCTGCAAGTCGCGCCAGGTGCGGCCGGGGCGATGGTCGAGTTCGGCGCCGATCATGGCCAGCGAGTCGCGGTAGTCCTGTGGCGTCCACAAGCCGCTGCGCGCGGTGAGCACGTCGCCCAGGTAGGAGGTGAGCCCCTCGTACACCCACAGCATGGTGGTAATCATGGGCTTCTGGTAGTCGGGCGTGGTCAGGTCCGCCGGGCGGCGGTACTTGCCGTTCCAGGAGTGCACATATTCGTGGGGAAGCAGGCCGGCGTCGAGTTTGCGTTCGTCGGCGTCCACCAGGCCGCGCTCGCCGACGCGGCTGTCGTCGGATTCATGGTGCTCCAACCCGAAGTGGGCCACGTGGTCGCTCAGGCTGTAGAGGAAGTGGTAATCGCGGTAGTGGCGGGCACCGAAGAGCGCATAGGCCTGGGTGGCCAGGTTGCGGTACTGCTGCCAGACCTCCGCCGGAGCATCCAGCGCGGCGGCGCTATCGGCGGCGATATCCATTTCCTGGGGCGGATACTCGCCCGCCGGGGTCAGCGGCACAACCTTAAGATATTCGCCCGCAATCACCGGCGAATCCACCAGCGTGTAGAGCGACACAGGCTTGAATTGGATTTCATCGCCGCCCTGATTGGCGATAGGCAGCGCGGTGCCAAAATTCCAACCCCGGGGCAGGCGCAGGCTGGCAGTGTAAGTGATCTGGTCGGCGGGCCAGCCCTTGGGATAAAGCAGCACCTGGTTGAAGCTGACCACGGTCATGCGCGCCGTGGCCGAAGCCGCGCCGGAAAAGCCGCGCTCGGCCGCAGGCGAGAGGTAATCCAGCGAGACCTCCACGCTGGTTACACCGGCCGGCACCTCCACGTGGATGGTGAACATGTCCAGCAGGTCACGGCGCCAACTCAGGGCCTGGCCGTTGGCGGTGAACTTCAAGCCTGCCAAGTCCACGATGGGCCCGTCGGGCGCGTGTTCGCCGGGAATCCACTTCGGATAATAAAGGGTGAGCGTGCCGGCGTTCGCTGGGATGGTCAGCTTGGCGTGGAAAATCTTGCGAGGCGCCTCGGTGGCATCCACAGCCAGTGTAATGCTGGGGGCTTTAGGCTGAGCTAATAAAGGAAGCGAACAGGCAATGACAGCGACCGCGACCAGCGCACGGCAGCGGGAGAGGAACATGCGCAAGCTCCTGGAGACGATGAGTTCGGCCCTGTGGGCGAAAACCCATGAATATATCAGCTTGGAGCGGGGGCTGTCGAAACGCGTTGATGTATCGCGGGGCGATACAAACCCATTCACCCGCCGAGACGCCGAGATCACCGAGGACCCCAAAATGAACTTCTTTCGGTTTTTCCCTGCGCCCTCTGCGTCTCTGCGGTGAAACCGGTCTTTACTGCCGTTCGCCGGACTTGAACTCCGTCCAGGGCCCCGCTTTCATGTCGCGCAGCTTGGAAGCCTGCCAGT
>DATEGM010000450.1:0-6578 GCA_035280085.1 Terriglobales bacterium | reverse complement strand
CGGTTGGCGGTGAGCCCGGAGCCCGAGCGGAACGATCGCGCGCTGTAACCCGCAAGGAAGCAGCGAGTGCAGGTCGGCAAGGGTCTAAAGCGAGCTACTGGCTGAGGCGAATGGGTGCAACATCACCTCGGGACTCTTAATGTTTTGGCGGCACATTCCGGTCCCCCACTCCTGAACTTAGTTCTTCCCGAGGTCGTTTTCTTCCTAACAGGACTTCCCACAATTTTTGATTTGATTCCTCCACTAATCGGCTGGCACATGGAAAGCTGCAACTGACGCGCTTAGCGCCCCAATTTTGGTACACTCGGCGGCCCGAGCAAAGGCTAAGGAGGAGCGGCATGATGAGCAGGAAGACGTTGCTGCGGGAATGCGTGACGCTGCTGGCGGCAGTGGTTGCAATGAGCGGCGCGTTGTGGGCACAGACCAAGCGTGTTGAAAGAAGCTATCCGGTGAGCTTAGCCGCGCTGCGCTCGGCCGGACAGCCGGGGGCGGCTGTCCCCACACAGGGAGCGGCGGGGCAAAGCTCAGCGCAGAAGCCGGCGATCACCTATCTGCGCTGCGGGACGCTGATTGACGGAAAGACAGAACAGCCACAGCACAACGTGGATGTGGTCACCGAAGGCGAGAGCATCAAGCAGATTCGGGCGGCCAGCTACGACCAGTTTGGTGGAACTCTCATTGATCTTTCGCACGAGACCTGCCTGCCCGGCCTGATTGACACGCACACGCACACTCTGCTGACGGGCGACGTCACCGAAGAGGACTACAACAAACAGATTCTGCAGGAATCAGACGTCTACCGCGCCATCGTTGCCACGCAGTCGGCTCGCCTGGCGCTGGGGTATGGATTCACCACCCTTCGCGATCTGGAAACCGAGGGCGCGGGCTACGCCGACGTGGACCTGAAGCACGCCATCGAGCGCGGCATCACCGAGGGCCCACGCTTGCGGGTGGCCACGCGGGCGCTGGACGTGACCGGCGCCTACCCGGTGCTCGGCTTTCGCTGGGATTGGCCGGATTGGCCGCATGGTGTGCAGGTGTGTGACGGCGCCGATGGCTGCCGGACTGCGGTTCGCGAACAGATTTCGAAGGGCGCGGACTGGATCAAGACTTATCTTGACGGCGGCTATCGTGTAACTGCAAACGGAGTGGTCGAAGACCGGCCTACGTTCTCCATGGACGAACTGAATGCCATTGTGGACGAAGCGCACCGCGAGAGCCGCCCGGTGGCCTCGCACGCCATTGGCATTAATGGCGTTCACAACGGGGTGACGGCGGGAGTGAATTCCATCGAGCACGGCATGTACATTGCGCCTGAAGACCTGAAGACGATGGCGCAGAAAGGCATCTACTACGTGCCCACATTGTTTGTGGGCGAATACGTAGCCCGGGGGCGCGCCGCGGCGGGCGCGAAGGTTTGGGAGCAGATGATTGCGATTCATGGCGACACGTTTAAGCGAGCGCTCAATGCCGGCGTGAAGATTGCCTTCGGCACCGATGCCGGCGGCTTCCCCTGGACGATAAACCCAGCACAGGAATTTCCTCTTATGGTGAAGTACGGCATGACGCCGGCGCAGGCGATCCGCTCCGCTACCTCGACAGCCGCCGAGCTGCTGGGCATGCAGGACAAAGTCGGAACTATTGAAACAGGCAAATACGCCGACATCGTGGCCGTGCCCGGCGACCCGCTCCGCGACGTGACCGAACTGGAGAAGGTGAATTTCGTGATGAAGGGCGGAGTGGTGTACAAAAAACCTTGAATTAAGTAATTGTGTAATCGGGCAATTGTGTAATTGACGATTGAAGATTGCAGATTGACGATTGGGAAACCTGAAAAGTTTTTAGCTTTGTTCATCCTGAGTGAAGATGTGGCACAGGATGCGCGTCAGAATCGAAGAACGTTGAGTTTTGTTCATGACGGCTGGGGACATCACTACATGCAACAAAATCTGCACTTCTAAGAACTCCCCTGGAACTGTGTTGGTGATGCGAACGAACGCGGGGTCCTTCGACTCCGCCGGGCGATTCGCAAGCGAATCGTCCGGCTCCGCTCAGGATGACATTCATGACGATAACTTCTTGGCTCCGCTCAGGATGACACTCATGAAAGATAACTTCGTGGCTGCGGTCAGGATGACATTCTAAATGGGTGTGCCCTGGATTTAAGCTTTCCTTTGCGTCAGGACTGTCTCTGCGTACGCTGCGTTGTGCTTTTAGGCGGCAATCTCGCACACCACCTTAATCTGTCCGGGGGCGGACATCTGGGCGAACAGGTCTTTGTAGTTCTGCAGGCCTTGGACCCGTGTGGTGATCAGGCGCGAGAGCCAGCCGGGAAATTCCACCGAAGCCAGGGCCATATCTTCCACGCCCATTTCGAAAAACCTGCGGTTGGCGTTGACCGTGCCTACCATCACCTTGTTGCCCAGCACAAAGCCAAGGTTGATCTGGTCGGAGGGCACGCTGATAGTGCGGTTGCCGCCGGTGACGCTGGCCAGCACCAGCACGCCATTCTTGCCCAGCGCCTGCATGCATTCAAATGCAATGGGGGAGTAGCCAGTGCACTCCAGAACGATGTCGAAGGGCCCCCGCTGGCGGGCGGCATCGGCGATGGAAAGCTTGTCGGTAGATTCGTAGAAAGCGCCGATCTGTCCGATCAGGTCGGAATTGAGGTAGGGCTTATGGTCCTTGCCCAGCACGGTGACGTCAATGCCACGCAGGACGAGAGCCAGAGTCGCCAGCAGGCCGATGGAACCGGCGCCCATCACCAGCGCGCGGCGCGGCTGCCACACCTTCAGGCGGCGCTGGATTTCGAACGCCTGGGCGATTCCCTTCTCCACGATTGAAGTCGGCTCCAGGAGCACGGCCACATCCTTCAGGCCAGGAGGGATGCGCACGATGTACTCGGGTTGGTCCACGTAATACTCGGTCAGGAAACCATGCAGCAGGTTGATGCCGCGCTCGTAGTACGTGTCGTCGGTAGTGAAGTCGTATTCGCCGATGCGGTCGTAGATGCTGGAGCCGGGGCGGCGTACGGTGGCCACCACGTAGTCGCCAGATTCGAGTTCGTGCACGTTGGGGCTGACCGCTTCCACCTGGCCGAAACTCTCGTGGCCTTCAATCAGGTAGTCGAAGCCCGGCGGAGGCGCGCCGTAAAGGCCTTCCTGGAGTTCGTGGTCGGTGCCATCCACGCCCACGCGGATAATTTTGACCAGCACACCGCGGCCGTTGGCGACTGATTCGAGTGTGGGTTTAGGGACATCGCGCAGCTGGGTGCTGTGGGGGGTGCGAGGGATGATGGTGATGGCTTGCATGAATCGGCTCTTAGCTGTTAGCTCTTGGCCTTTAGCCAAAAGCTAAGAGCCAAGAGCTAAGAGCCAGAAGTTAGGTTTACCGGTGGGCCAGCGCGGGTTCGTGCACTCCCGATTCGCTGTGCTCGAAACGCTGGTTGATTTCCGCCCAGTTAAGCACGTTCCACCAGGCGGTAAGGTACTCGGCGCGGCGATTGTTGTACTTGAGATAGTAGGCATGCTCCCAGACGTCGTTGCCCATGATGGGAAAGTTTCCGTCGGAGAGCGGGTTGTTCTGGTTGGGGGTGGTGACAATCTGCAGCTTGCCGCCCTGGGCGCGCACCAGCCACACCCAGCCGCTGCCGAACAGCTTGGTGCCGGCATCGTTGAACTGCTTCTGGAAATCGCCGAAGCTGCCGAAAGTCTTTTTTATGGCCTCGGCAAGCTTGCCGCTGGGCTCGCCGCCGCCCTGGGCTTTCATGATGCGCCAGAACATGGAGTGGTTCACATGGCCGCCGCCATTGTTGCGCACGGCGGTGCGGATGTCCTCGGGAATGCTGTTTATGTTCCGCAACAGCTCGTCGGCAGGTTTCTTCTGCAGGTCAGGATGCTTTTCCAGGGCTGCGTTCAGATTCTTGACATAAGCCGCATGGTGGCCGTCATGGTGCAGGTGCATGGTCTGCGAGTCAATATGCGGCTCGAGGGCTGAATAGTCATACGGTAAAGGGGGCAGTTCGTGAGCCATATTTCCTCCAGTAGGTTCAGATGATCGAAGACAATTGTTGATTCTAACAAAAAGCATCGGGGTACGAGGCTGAACCGACAAAACCTTTAACGCAGAGAGCGCAGAAAAGAACTGGGGTGAAAAATCAGTGAATCGGCCCTGAACTTCAGTAGCCATCCAATGCCACTGTTTTGCTTCGCTTTCCCCTGCGATCTCTGCGTTAAAACTCAGCGGACTCTGCGTTCAGGGTATTACTTTTTCTTGCCCAGGAAGCGAACGCGGGCAACAAAGGTGCGGCGGTCGAAGTTGCTGAAGGTGAGGAAATTGGGCGAGCTGATGTTGTTGTTAACCGCCCCGGGGTTGCGGCTGTTGGTCACGTTATCGAAGCCCCCGCGCAGGGCGAAATTGTAGTTGCGCAGGGTAAAGCGCTTTTCGACGTAGGGACTGAAGGAAAAGAAGCGCGGATAACGAACGTTGTTCAGCGGCTGCAGAAACTGCTGCTCCTGGTTGACGATGGAAAACGGATAGCCGGTGCGCCAGTCGAGGGAGTAGGCGAGATCAAGTTTATGGATAAGCGGCAAGCTGGGCAAAGGAGCCATGCCCCAGGCCAGGAAGCGGTTGGGGCTGTCCCAGGGATAAGGTCCGGGACCCTCCAGCCCGCTATTGAGATTATCAATGCTGTAGGTGAGAACAGTATTGGTAACGGCGCGTGAGTGGGTATAGGAAGCCATGAGCGGGTAGGTTTTGCGGAAGGTATGGCGCACGATGAACTGCAGCGAACTGGAGTGGTCCTGGCGAGCGTTGCTCATGACGAACGAGCCGCCGAAAAGGCCCGCCAGGGGAGGCTGGGGCAGATAGATGAAGCCATCGGTGCCGCGGCGCTGCAGGTATTCGACGGTGGCATAGACTTCGCCAGGCAGGCGGCGCTCCAGGCTGACGCTCCAGTTGAGAAAGCGGGGCTCCCGCAGGGTGTTCTGATTCAGAAAAAACTGGGTGAGCACGGGCGGGCGCACCAGGACGCCGTTCGCGCCGTAATAGTAGTCCAGGCGGGCTCCGGAAAGCGGCAGGCTGATCAGGCTGAGATTGGTGGCGTCGTAAAAGATGCCCCAACCGCCGGAGAGCTTGGTTTCGCCGTCGCTGGTCAGCATGTAAGTGCCGGCGATGCGGGGAGAAGTCAGGATGCGGCGGATGATCTCATCGGTGTCAAAGCGCAAACCGGCTTCGATGAGCAGCCGGTGGAAAGGGGACCAGCGATCCTGGGCGTAGGCGCTGCCCTGCAGGTTATTTTTGCGCAGAGCGACAGTTTCACCGGGGAACAGGGTCTGGCGGAGCAGCTTGCCGCTTTCGGCGAAGGTGCGGATGGGAGTGCGGTCATCGAATTCGTGGTACGCCACACGATCAGCGTCCATGCCGAATTTAAGCTCGTGCCGGCCATGCCAGGTCCGCGGGCGCAGATAGACGTTGGTAATCCACTGCAAACGCCGGGAACGGCCGAGGGTAGTGCGGTAGAAATTTCCGCTGACCAGGCCGGGGGAAACGATGAACGGCTTATTGCCCAGGGGTAGCACGTCGAGCTCCTGCTCGAACAAGGCCAAGCCATTTTCCAGCAAAGTGCCGTTCTTAAAGTAGTGCTGGTCCTTGAAGGTGGCCAGATAGCCGGTCTCATCCTGGTTGGTGGTGGCGTTCAGCGGATTGAACAGCGAGAGGCCGGCGTGGCTGTACTTGAAGCGATTGAACAGAAAGCTGCCGGTCAGGATGTTGGAGCGGGTGATGTTGGTCTGCAGCTTGAACAGGTTGCTGAAACGCCAGAGCGGCGCCTGGTCGGCATTGGCTGGCAAGTCGCGAATCAGGTTGTAGTCGTACTCAAAATCCTCGGCGTCGTAGAACCACACTTTGCCCTTCTTGAGCGGACCGGAAACCGTGAAGCGGGGCGTCCACTTGTCCAGGTTGATGCCGCGGATGAACTTGAATGAGGGCAGGAAGTTGGTGCCGGAGTAACGCAGGTGCTCGTCGCCGATGCCGGTGGTGAGATTGAGTACCCCGGCGGAGGAGCGGCCGAACTCGGCGGAGTAGCGGCTGCTCTGCACGTCAATGGAGCGAATGGCGTCGGTGGAGACGCGCAGTTGCAGCGTGCCGCTCACCGGGTCGGTAATGTCGAAGCCGTCCATGGTGTCGAGCGTCTCGTAAGTGTGGCCGCCCACCACGTGTGGCTGGCCCGAACTGTCCTGTACGACGCCGGGGATATAGGGCAGGATGTTGCGGTAATCGCGGGTAACGGGATAGGGGATGTTGATGACGTCGAGGCCGGAAAGAGTGCGGGTGTCGGCAATTTTCTCCGGGTCAATGGCCGGGGCGGACTCCACCACGTTGACCTCCTCCTTGACCTCCTGAACGTGGTGCAGTTCGATTTCGATGGCGCCGGTTGCGGCCCCTACTTGCACCGTCTGGGCAGCGGCGTAGAAGCCTTCTTTTTCGGCGCGTAACTGGTAGGCTGCGGGAGGCAGGCCGGGGAACTGGCAGCGGCCGGCGAAGTCGGTTTCCTGTTTGAAAACGGCGGCGCTGCCGGC
>DATEGM010000449.1:0-4517 GCA_035280085.1 Terriglobales bacterium | reverse complement strand
CGCGCGCCGGCGCTGTCACCCGTATCCCGGCCGGGGTGGCTGGAACGGACCAATCTCTTTTTTCAGCTGCCGCTTACCATGCGCACGCGCGTGGTAGTGGTCATCGCCGCTGTGCTCCTGGCCGTGGCGGTCCTGCTGCCTTTGTGGCACATGACACTCTACTCCAACCAGTACACCGATGGGCTTAACCTTTATATCTACACCCACAAACTGGTGGGAGGAGCGGTGCAGGGCGATCGCGACGACCTGAAGGAGATCAACACCCTCAACCATTACATCGGCATGCACCCGCTGCAGAGCGAGGATTTCCACGAGTTTAAGTGGATGCCGCTGGCCTTGGGAATCCTGGTCCTGCTGGCCTTGCGAGCAGTGGTGCTGGGCCGCATGTCGAACCTGGTGGACGTGACCGTGGCCATGGGGTGGTTCGGCATGTTTTCGCTGTGGAGCTTCTACAGCAAGCTCTACGCCTACGGGCACAACCTCGATCCCGGTGCGCCGGTGAAGGTGGCGCCGTTCACGCCGCCCATGCTGGGATCGAAACAACTCGCCAATTTCACCGTGTTCAACTATCCGGCGTTGGGGTCGTATTTGATTCTGTTTGGATTGCTGCTGCTGCTGGCGGGAATCGTGCTTACGGCGCGCCAGCGGCAAGCGGAACCTTAATAAGGGGCGGGCGGGAGCGGCAAACCGCATGTAAGGCGTGATCGCGCACCGTGGAGCAACGGTCTTCAAATACACTGGGAGGGCCGCCCTGGTAGTGTGGTTCTGCGTTCTGGCCCCGGCGCTTGCGCTGGGCCGCGTCTTAGTAGTCAGCCAAAGCGGACCGTTTCAATCGCCAGCTCAGGCAATAGCGGCGGCACAGCCGGGTGACATCATCGAGATTGGGCCGGGTGTGTATACCGGAAATCTGCTGCTCGATCGCAGCCTGTCGCTCATCGGCAGGGGACAGCCCGTCATTCGTGGGCGGGGCGACGGCAGCGTTATCACTGTGACGGCCGATTCCTGCACCTTGCGTGGCCTGGTGGTCGAGCACAGCGGCACCATGCTGGCCACGGAGGACTCCGGCATCCTGCTCAAATCCAGCCGCAACCGCGTAGAGGATAACGACCTGCGCGACATCTTGTTTGGTATCTACCTCTACCACGCTGACAACAACCTGATCAGCAACAACCGCATTACCGGGCGTGCGTATCTCGACCTGGGCGGTCGCGGCAGCGGCATTCACATTTGGAATTCGGAACGAAATATCCTGACCGGCAATACCATCACCCAGGTGCGCGATGGCATGTACCTGCAGAACACCTACCACAGCGTGATTCGCGGCAACCGCATCTTCAACCTGCGTTACGGGCTTCACTACATGTGGTCCGACGACAATACGTTTGAAGATAACTTGTTCTACGACAACATAGCCGGCGCCGCCGTCATGTACTCGCACCGCGTGCAGATGCGGCGCAATGTGTTCCGCCATAACCGCGGCTACAGTTCCTACGGGATTTTGTTCCAGGAAAACGACGATTGCATTTTCGAAGACAACATCATCAGCGACAATGCCGTGGGAATTTTCATGGAGGCCACGCGCCGCGGCAAAATTCGACGCAATCTGATTTCCGCCAATGACGTTGCTATCCAGGCTTTCGGCAGCGCGACGGAGAACCAATTCGAATCCAACAATTTTGTGGAGAACCTCAGCCCCATTCTCGAGGTTGGGGCGCCAGCCAATACTCGTTGGAATGGCGAGTCGGCCGGCAATTACTGGAGCGATTATCAGGGCTACGACCTGGATGGCGACGGCATCGGAGATGCCCCCTACAAAATTGCCAACTTGTTTGCCCATCTTGAAGGCAGCTACCCTCGCCTGCGCTTGTATCTCAACAGCCCGGCGGCACAGGCGCTGGCCCTGGCGGAGCGCGGCTTTCCATTGCTGGAGCGGGACACGCCGCAAGACGTGAAGCCGCTGATGCGTCCGGCCAAGCTCGCTTTTGCTGCTCCGCAGGTCACGGTTCCGTTTTCACGGCGTGCCCTCGCGGCCCTCTTGCCCCTGGCTATGTTGGCTTTTTCCGCCATAGTTATGTTCAAAGCGGGGCGCTCATGATCGAGATTACCGGCCTCGGTAAACGCTACGGCGACTGCACCGCGTTGGCGGAGGTCTCGCTGCGCATCAGGCCAGGAGAGATCTTGGCCATACTTGGTCCTAACGGCAGCGGCAAGACTACCCTGTTGAAGTGCTTGGCCGGCCTGGTACGGCCATCGGCCGGCCACATCAGGATCAATGGCCTCGATCTCACTCCCGATAACCAGGCGGCGAAAGCCAGCTTCAGTTATCTGCCTCAGCAAGTTTGCCTGCCCGACCAGTTGAACGCGCGCGAGGTGCTGGAGTTTTTTGCCCGCCTGCGCGGGCTCTCTAATGGCCGGGTCAGCCATCTGCTCGCCAGTTCGGCGCTGAATGGTTTCGGCGAGCGGCGAATTCGCGAGTACTCCGGCGGGATGTTGCAGCGTTTAGGGCTGGCCGTCGCCTTGCTGCCTGACTCCCCTATCCTGCTGCTGGACGAGCCCACCAGCGGTCTTGACCCTTGCGCCTGCACCCGTTTCCGTGAGTTGCTCACAGAATTGCGCTCCCGGCAGAGAACAATCGTGTTCTCCTGTCACGTGCTCGCGGATGTGGAGTCTATCGCTGACCGTGTCGCCATCCTGCTCGACGGTCGCTTGGCTGGAGTCGAGGAGATAAGCGGGCTGCGCCAGAGATTGGCGGCCGCATTCCGGATGCGGGTGAAACTCAATGCTGTAACGCCCAATCTCTGCTCCGCGGCCCGCACTGCCGGTGCCAGCGCCGCCGAAATTGAGCAGGAGTGCCTGGTCGTCACCTGCCGGCCCGAGCAGCGCCCGGATGTGATGCGCGCCTTAGAAGCCGCAGGCGCTTCCATCGCAAGCTTCGCCACCCAGGAACCGACTCTGGAAGATATTTATGTGAGGTACGTTCATGAGAATCATAACGGCAGCGCTGTTGCTGCTGGCGCTGGCCTGCCAGGCCGACCAGAAGCCACAGGCCATTGAGGCGCACGATGCCTGTGCTTCGTGCCGGATGGCCATCTCGCAGCCGCAGTATGCCGGGCAGGCGGTGGATAAGGATGGGAATGCCTACAAGTTCGACGATATTGGCTGCCTGTTGCGGTACTTGAGAGATCACGCTCTCCCGCACCGCCGGCTCTACGTCATGGATTACGTGAATCGGCAGTGGCTGGAGGCAGAAAGCGCAGTTTTCGTAAAGTCAGAAGCCATTATGAGTCCCATGAACGGCGGCTTGGCGGCGTTCCGCGATCGGTCGGCGGCTCAGCAGTTTTTAAAGAACGGCTCCGGGCAGATGATCAGCTTTGCGGAATTGATCGGCCGCGAACCGCCGGCCCGGCAGGCTGCCGACTAGCCGCCCCTGCAGGTGCGAGAAAACTATGAAGGTGCATCCCATCGCGCTGATTGCCCGCGAGGAATTTCGGGTGAACGCCCGCAACCGCTGGATCATTGCCTTTGGCTGGGTCTTTGCCCTGCTAACTATGGCAATTTCCTATTTCGGCATGGTCACTGCCGCGCAGGTCGGCTTCCAGGGCTTCACCCGAACCACGGCCAGCCTGCTCAACCTAGTCTTGTACTTTGTTCCTCTCGTCGCCCTGATGATGAGCGTTTTGAGTTTCAGCGCCGAAGGTGGATCAGAGCTGCTGCTGGCGCAACCTGTCACTCGTACTCAGGTACTCATGGGAAAGCTGGCCGGCGTGTATGGCACCCTCGTAGTTGCCCTGCTGTTTGGCTTTGGCGCTTCCGGCCTGGTGATCGCCCTGCAAGCTGGAAGCGAAGGAATTGGTCCTTATTTTCTGTTTGTCACCTTCACGCTCTTGCTGGCCCTGGTGTTTGCCGTGCTGGGCAGCCTGGTGGCCAATGCCACCTCGAACCGGGCCTGGGGTATCGGCGCCGCCCTCGCACTATGGTTCTTCTTCGTGATTTTTTATGACCTGCTGATCATGGGAGCGGGATTTCTTTTTCGTGAACACACTGCCAACCTGATCATCTTCTTTTCTCTGTTCGGAAATCCCGTGGACCTGGCGCGTGTGGCAAGCCTGATCTCGCTCGGCGGCGCCGCCATTTTTGGCGCCGCCGGGGCGGCCCTGCTGAAATTCCTGGGCGGCGCCGCCAGCAGCATGATCGCGCTCATCGTGGGCCTGCTCACCTGGGCGGTGGTTTCTTTTCTGGCCGCCTCCGCCATCCTCCGCCGCCGCGACATATAATCCAGCTACACCCCAGCACACGAGAGCCGAGCTCGCTAACTGGAAGAACGACGCCGCGCAGGCCGCTTGAGCTCTAGGAACGTTTGGGGTCCCCACAAAAGTCCCCACAGTTGCCGGTTTGAGGCTGCGCTGGATGCTGGTAAACTACTGAAAAGACACGTCCGGAGGGATGCGTGAGCGGTCGAAACGGGCGGTCTTGAAAACCGCTGTGCCCGAAAGGGTACCGGGGGTTCGAATCCCTCT
>DATEGM010000448.1:0-4362 GCA_035280085.1 Terriglobales bacterium | reverse complement strand
CGCGGAACTGCCCGCATTAAATGACGTGCCGAACCCGGAGCCGATCACCACCCAGAACAGCAGCGGCGAAAGAATCACCCCCACCACCCGAGAGCGCTGGCGGTAGAAGCGCACTACCTCGCGCCACCACAGAGACATGGCGGGGAGCAGGCCCAGCGTGCGTGCCTCTGTTGCCGCCGGAAAAGTGCTTTGAGTCGCCACTAGTTAGCCTTTTCAGTGCCCGCGGCCACCTGCGCCGCCTTGAGCGCCGGAGCCCCGGATTTGTCCGTCTTTCCGCCTCTGTAGCGCCGCACGCAGGCCACCGCGTTGCTCAGAAAAATGCCAGCCATGGCCAGCAGGATCAAACTCATGAACAGGCCGTCCACGGTGAAAAGCAAGCCGTCAATAAATAGCCCTGCAATAGCCAGCAACGGCAAAATGCCGAGTACAACCGATAACGCCAGCCACCCAATTGCGATCATTTCACCTCCCTGCAGTAAGGCTCGGCCCGGCTAGTGTTTTTTCTGCGCCGGAGCCGCTTCGCCATTAGCTTCGGTCCAGAAGCGGTGTCCGGTGCGGTGGATGAACACGTCCTCCAGCGTCGGCTTGCTGACGGAAACGGACTGGATCTCTCCCGGAAACGCTTCCACTACATCGGTAATGAAGCGGTGCCCGTTTTCGCGCTCCAGGCGCACTTTGCCGGCGAGCACGGCAGCTTCTACTCCAAAGCGCGTCTGAATGCGCTCGGCCAGCGATTCCGGGTCATTCGCTTCGAGAAGGATCACGTCGCCGCCAATCTCGTGCTTCAGTTCAGCCGGTGTCCCTAAGGCCACCACTTTGCCCTGGTTCAGAATGGCCAACCGATCGCAGCGCTCGGCTTCCTCCATCAGGTGTGTGGTCACGATGACGGTAACGTGCTCTTCGTCGCGCAGAATGCGAAGATACTGCCACAGGTCGCGGCGCGCGCCGGGATCGAGGCCGGTCGTCGGCTCGTCCAGCAATAGCACCGAAGGATGATGCAGCAGGCCCTTGGCCAGTTCCACCCGCCGCTGCATGCCACCGGAGAAGGTCTCCACACGCTCGTTGGCGCGGTCCGCCAGCCCCACTCGCCCCAGCATCTCCTGAATTCGCTCCCGCAAAGCCGCTCCGCGCAAACCGTACAAATGGCCCTGGTGCCGCAAATTTTCGTAGGCGCTCAGCTTTACGTCCACGCTTTGTGCCTGGAATACCACACCAATCTGCCGCCTGAGGCCATTGGGATCTTTAGCGGCATCGCGGCCCAAGATGATGGCGCGCCCTTCGGAGGGCAGCATGAGCGTGGAAAGAATGCGGAAGAGCGTGGTTTTGCCGCTACCATTCGGGCCCAGCAGCGCGAACAATTCGGCGGAGCGGACCTGGAAGGAAACGCCATCGAGCGCCACTCGCCCGTCATAGCGGTGGCGAATGTTATCTACCACGATGACTGCGGGGTCGGTGCCGCGGGCCGGTCCGGCGGCCGTTTCCGGCGCGGGGACGAATTCAGTGGCTTTGGGGGTCACAAGACATTCTATCGTGCCGCGGTATTGATCATCATCAAGGCGAACAGCAGCGGCAAATAAAAAACCGTGGCCTGCAGCAGGTGGCGGGCCCCCGCTTTGGAGCGCGCAGCCGTAGGCGGCAGGTGCAGCCGGGCCAGGCGCGCTCCGAACCATAGCAGGGCTACGCCCAGCACGAAGGCTCCCACCAGGTAGATCCGGCCCGACATCCCCAGAAAGCTCGGGACCAGGCTGACCGGAATCAGGGCCAGCGAATAGAGCACGATTTCGCGTATGGTGGAGCGGCCATCGGCTTCCACCACCGGCAGCATGCGGATACTGCCGCGCTCGTAATCTTCGCGGTAGAGCCAGGCGATGGAATAGAAGTGCGGAAACTGCCACAGGAAAACGATGCCGAACAGCACCAGCGCTTCCCAATCCAGACGGTTGCGCGCTGCCGTCCAGCCCAGCACTCCAGGCATGGCGCCGGGGAAGGCGCCCACGAAGGTGCAGATGGGGTGAACCTTCTTGAGCGGCGTGTAGGCTGCCAGGTACATAACCGAAGTCGCCAGCGTCAGCGCGCCGGTTAGAGGATTCGTGGCGAAGGCCAGGTAAAGCGCCCCGCCGATGGTCATCACGCTTCCTGCGATGAGGGCGTGCGCCCGGCTCATCCGCTTGGCGGGCAGGGGCCGCAGGGCGGTGCGCCGCATGTGTCCGTCGGTTTCGTGCTCCATTACCTCGTTGAGCGCGGCCGTGCCTGCCGCCACCAGGCCGATGCCCAGCACAGCGTGCACCAGCGTCCAGGAGATGGACGAAACGCCCGACTTGAACGCCCCGAAGTAGAAGCCGCACCACGCCGTCATCATGATCAGCGAGGTGACGCTGGCCTTGATCAGCTCGCCGTAATCCTGCGCCAGCCCAATCACGCCGCTGCGAGAAAGGGTCAGAGAACTGGCCGCGGCGAAATCTGCCTCGTGTTCGCGGGAAATCGGCTGGCTGGCGCTGCTCACGCGTTCACCACCTTCCTGAAATCTGCCGGCGAAACTGCCTCACGTTCCTGCTGCACACTGCCCATATTGCGCCAGGCCTGCATCGTCAGCACCACCGCTGAGGCCAATACCAGCGCACCCACTGCTACATGGGCCACAGTGGAAATTACCATCGGCAGCTCAGGTTGCACCGCATCCTGTCCCCACTGCACGCGGGTAAGGTAGGCGGCAAAGCCCAGGCCCAGCTGCGTGACCAGTAGCGCCATCAGCACCACTGCCGGCCGTCGCAGGGCGGCCACCGAACCGTAATTCGTCAGCACCCGGGTGATGGTCCACAGCACCAGCGCCGTGACCGCCACCGCGCTGATCAGGTGCGGCAGCAACTTGATGCCCGAGTGGCGGAAACCCGCTCCCAGGATCAGCTGCACATAAACGGAAGCCGCCGCCAGCGTGGCCAGCCGTGTGAGCTGCAGGCGATGGGGCTCGGGTAATTGTTTCCGCGATGCTTCCGTCCAGCCACGGCCGGTTACCAGCGCCAGCAGCACCACAATGCAGAAGAATGTTTGCGCCAGCGTGGCGTGCGCCGTGGAGACGGCGGGCGGCAGGTAAAACAGCACCGTGATCCCGCCCAGGATTCCCTGTGCGATGACGGTTGCCAGCGCTGCCACTCCCAGCTTGCGCACCCAGCCGCGGCGGTCTGCGCGCCAGGTCCACACCGCCAGGATAATGGTCAGCAGCCCTACCAACTCCGCCACCATGCGGTGCCCGTGCTCGAATTTCACGCCCCCCACCATGCGCGGCAGCTTATAGAGCGAGCCGAAGGAGGTCGGCCAGTCGGGTACGGAGAGCCCCGCGTCGTTGCTGGTTACCAGGGCCCCGGCGATGAGCAGCAGAAAAGTCGCGCAGGCCACCAGCACGCAAAAACGATGGTGGGCCCGGTTGTAGGGTGTTGGCGACGAGTTCAGTGAAATGCTCCTGGGTCGTGCTGTGGGTTCGTAATTTAGCGGCCCCACGCCGCTATTTATGCCGTTGCGAAAGAAAACATTGCCCGGCGGAACGAGGAAGATGGGTGGGCCGGCAACCCCGGCCCACTCAGGACTGACGATTTTACCAAATGCTAATTGCCCATGCCCGCGGCTGAGGCTGCTCCACCCGGCTTAAAGGTGAAGTCCACCGTCTGCGAGCCTTTGGGAGCGATGGTGATTTTCTGGTCCTGCTCGCCCAGCTTTTCCTGCACCGCGGCCAGCGTGTAGGTGCCCGGAGGCAGCCCCTTGATTTCAAACTTGCCATCCTTATCCGTCACCGCGAAGAAGGGCGTTTTCACCACGCTGATGTACATCTTCATCCACGGGTGCTGATTGCACTTCACTGGCAGCATGATTTCCTGGCGGGCGAAGCTCTTGTCAATGGGGGGCGCCTTGGGAGGCTGCGACTCGTTCCACTCCCGGTTGTCCTTGGGAGTGGGATGGATGTTGTGGGTGGTGGGATCGCTGTTCACTACTTCCACCGTCTGGCCGGTCATCACGCCCAGAACATGGGGGTGATAACGGCAGCCGTCCTGATCAATCTTGGCAGCGTCCTTGGGTGGTTCGAAAGAATAATTGTCCAGGCCGTCCTTCACGTACACGAAAACATTGGCCAGGTTGCCACTGTCCACCACCATGTCTTCGGAGGTGTTGGCGCCCTTGCAGGCCGGGTCCTGGCTCATGTCAATCTTGACCGGCTTGGGGGCGGTACCGGTGAATTTGATGGTCCCACTCACCGAGCCAACGGTGCTGGGATCAATGGTGGCCGTCGCTTTGGGGGCGGCGGCGCTTTGCTCTTCCTCGTTGCTGGCTTGCTTCTTGCTGCAGCCGGCAAGCAGCATCAGGCCGAGCAGG
>DATEGM010000447.1:0-6759 GCA_035280085.1 Terriglobales bacterium | reverse complement strand
TTTCCTCGGGCGTGTGCTTGCGCAGCGCATTCCACAGCGCGTGGTAGCCGCCGCGGGCGATGTATTCTTCCAAGCTGTCCGGATTGATGAGCCCGCAGTTGCGCAGCACAATGCGCAGCTGGCGCTTGAATAGCGGCAGCTCTTTATAGGCGGGCAGGCCGTCGAGGTGGCCGTTGTGGGGCACACAGTAGTTGACATGCGCGCCGTTGAGCGCATTTTCGTCGCCCGGCATCATGGCCAGCGCCCAATCCCGTTTCACCTCCGGGATGGCGCGCACAATGTCGCGCGCCCGGCCCGGCTTCACGCGGCCATAAGTAACGCGGGGCTTGCCAGGAATGCAGATATCGAGCAGCGGCTCCTGCGAGCACCAGCCAATGCAGCCGGTCTCGGCTACGATGTAGGGCAGCTTGGCCTTCTCCACTTCCTCTCGCACCGCGACCAGAACTTCTTCCGCCCCAGCGGCCTGGCCGCAGGTAGCCATGCCCACCATGATTTTGGGTTGGCTGGGGTAAAGCAGGTCGCGGCCCTGGCGCATGACGTGGTGCAGGTCGTCTAGAGTCGCCAAGCGGTGCGCCGTGGCGATCATGAGCGCACCTTCTCCGCACTGGCGGCGATTTTTTCCACCGTGGCCGGTTTTTTACGCGGCTTGTAGCGATTGAGAACGCCGCGCACCTTGGCCTGCTCCAGATGAGCGAAGGTGTCGCGGTCCACGCGCATCACCGGCGCCAGCCCACAGCAGCCCAGGCAGCGCACCGGCTCAACCGTGAACTCCATGTCAGCGCTGGTGCCGGTAAGCCCGGCTCCGGTCTCGGTCTGCGCCCGCTCCAGAACCAGATCGCCGCCACGCACGTGGCAGGCGGTTCCCAGGCAAACCTGCACCAGGTGACGCCCGCGCGCCTTCAGGCTGAAGCAGCGGTAAAACGTAGCGACCTGATAAACCTCGGTGATGGGAACCTGCAGTTTGCGGGCTACACGCCGCAGCGCCTCTTGTGGCAGGTAGGAGAATGTAGCCTGAATTTCTTGCAGGATAGGAATGAGGTTGGCGCGCTCATCGTCGAACTGCGCCAGCAGCGGTTTGACGTCCTGCTCTTCCATCTCCGGCATAACGGCAGCCTCTTGTCTTGACTGGCCGAATGCGTGCCAGCTCTTGCTATTCCTTCGAACTGCGCCGCCACAGCACGTGCTTGTTCCAGCCGTGCACACTGGTGGAAAATTCACCGGGCTTCGGCGCCTTCTCTCCCGCCGCGCCTACCGTCACCGGCTCCCTCAACTCCTCGGAGCGGTTGAGTTCGGCAACAATCTTTTCCGGCAAGTCGGGGTCTTCCAGGCGGCTGACAATTTCCTGCCGTGACATTTGCCCATGTCCTTGGCAGAACGGGCAGGGCAGCAGGGGTTCGTTTAGGGGCATGGCTAACCTCGTTTGAACCGCCGAGCAGGGCGTCCGCCGGGCTCTACGGCGAATTGATTACAAGCCTTTATGCAGCACGCCGCTGTGATGCGAGTCACCAGACGCGGTGAGGCGTGGGCGGGGAAGGAGTGATTGCAGAGCGTGAATCTGCGGCTCTCTGGGTTTGCAATCGAAAAAGGGTGTGAAGGACTAGAGGCGAGAGCTTCCCGGCCCATGTGCGCGTGGGCCCGATTTGCGTAAACAATGTTTGCAATACCGTGGAAGCGTGCGGCTTTAGCCGCACGAAGTAGAAGGGAAGGGAAAATGGGCTTCAGCCCTGGCGAAGCGGATTCCTCACAGACTGACGTCCGCTCGGAATAGAAAAGAGGAAGCACGTGATCACCCGGCTAAAGCCGGGTGCTTCCACGGAGCTGCGGGCCTTAGCCGAGCTGAAACGCAGGTCCTTCGACTCGGCCGGCTGATTCGCCAGCGAATCAGCCGGCTTCGCTCAGGATGACACTTCAAAGAGGGTTTCTGCGTCCAGAACCTGATGTGTGGATCGCAGCGTTAATGACTGACAACTGGCGACTGACAACTCGCCTGAGAATCGAGAACCGGGAACTGAGAACTGAGCTACCGCGCCCGCGCCAGCACCAGCGTAATGTCGTCGGGCTGCTCGCGCCCGCCGATCCAATCATCCACCGCGGCAGTCACAATTTCGGCAATGCGCGGCAGCGATTCGCGGCGGTGGTCTCGTACCAGGTCAACCAGGCGTTCCTCGCCGAATTCGCCGAAGTCATTCTCCGGCTCGGTAACTCCGTCACTGTAAGCCAGGAAAATATCGCCCTGGTGCAGTTCAATTGAACTCTCTTCGAACGCCAGGCCATCAAACAGTCCCACCACGGTGCCACCGCAATCCAGTCGCCGCACGCTTCCATCCATCCCGATCAGCACCGGTGGCAGGTGTCCGGCATTGGTGTAGGTGAGCTGGCGCGAGCGCCCATCGTAGTTGCCCAGGAAAAGCGTGGCATATTTCTCCGCTGGCGTGCTGCGATACAACTGCTGGTTGAGCAATTTCACCATCACAGCCGGGGATACTTCCGCGCGCGCCATGGGCAGGCTCTCCCCCGAAGAACCCACGTCGGCTCCCACAGGGACGGGAACGCCGCGGGCCGGAATTGCCTCCAAGGTGTAAGCGCGCACCGCGGAGTGGATGGTGGCCATGAGCAGCGCGGCGGAAATTCCTTTACCGCTGATGTCGCCCACGGCGATTGTTAATCGGTCGGGCGGCTGCGGCAGGAAATCGTAGTAATCGCCGCTCACCGTGCGCGCCGGGCGGCAGAAGCCGTGCAACTCCAGCGATTCCAGCTGCGATATCTCCTTGGGGAAAAGCTGTGCCTGTACCTCCTGCGCGATGGCCAGCTCGTTCTCCATGCGCTGCTTTTCTTTCTGCTCCGCCAGCAGGCGCCGGATGGAATCCGTCATGGAGTTGAACGAGCCCTCCAAGGCGGCCAGCTGGTCTTTGCTCTTGACCACAATGCGATGGCCGAAGTCGCCGCGGTTTACGTGCTGCGTGCCCACGTAGAGCTGAGCCACGGACCGGGTAATAGTGCGGGTCAGGCGAATTCCGATAATTAGAGCAATCAGCTCAATGATGATGAACGCCAGTGCTGCTGCGCTCAGGACGGCGCCCCAGGGAATCGCGTATCTGCCTAGAGTGGAAAAGAGCTGGTCGTAGAGGCGCGAGGTGCGCGTGCCCACCACCAATATTCCGCCTGCGTTTCTATCGCTCGTCTCCCAATTAACGAACTGAATGTAAGTAAAAAACTGCACCTCACGATCAAACCACCCCGTGGCCGGCGGCACCTTTCCCGCTCTGGTGGGTTGGACGGCTCGTCGGTCCATCGTCACCTGGCCCGACGGGGAAACGGTCACCCCTGATGGTTGCGTGTTCTTCTCGCCGCTACTTTGGTTTGGCGACTCCCCCAGATTGAGGCTCCCAGCGTAAAGCCTGATCTCGCCCAAATCGGCGGCGATCGTCTGCAGCAGGCTTTCCCCCAGCGGCTCGCTGGAAACAACCGTAAGCTCGTCCCCGGCTAGTGGCACACGGGCCACGGCACGCAGGAACAATTGGCCCTTATCTTGTACCAGATCATGAAAGCCATCTTTGGCAAATGCCGGCGGAGGAGAACCTAAACCAGGAACGGCCGCCTGCAGGAGAGACTTTCCCCGATACCAGGCCGCCTCATGGTGACCGGTTTGCTTGCCTTCAGCAGCCAGAACACTGGAAACGTTTAGCCGCTGCCCCTGACGAAGTTGGGTGGCAAGAGTTTCGGCAAGTGTGTTGTTGCCCGCCTCCAGGTTATTGAGCTCCGACCTGATGTCGCTGGTCACAATGAAGGTGGCAAATTGCCCGGCGAAAATGTAGCCGGCCATGACTGCCATAGCCACGAGGAGCAAGATGGGGACCACTGCCATGAAAACGTAGGTGACGATCAACCGATTGCGCAAGCGCCACATCAGGTCGTTGCGCAGCCAGCGTACAAAGACCAGAAAAACCAGAATAGCGGCGATGAAGGTCAGGAAATCAATCCACCCTTCCAGGCTGGTGCCGCCCCGAGGGTCGAAAAGATGCAGCAGGCGCTGCAGCAGATAGAGGAAGATGTCCAGCGCAAGAATGTAGGCCGTAAGGCGGCCCAGCAGGCTCTTGGGAAACCAGCGCCAGTTCGTGATTCTCTGCCGCAGGGAGAGGGGCATGGAAAGACTTCGCTCGGGCTAATTATAGTCGCGCTACAACGCTACCGCCGCTTTCCGGGCGGCCGGCCGCCGGCGGCGCCTTCCGAAGGGAGGCGTCATACCGAGCGGCTTTACCCGCGCAGTATCTCGCGCGCACAACCGCGATTCCTGCGCTCCCGATGCTTTGGGGTTGAAGCCTCAGTATGATTCCCTAGGAACTGTGGAATGCTAGACTGAAATCACGAGGGAACGCGTGCCTGACGTTTTCATTCTTTCCGCGGTCCGCACACCCATCGGCAAGTTTGGCGGTTCCTTGGCCTCGCTGACCGCCGCCGATATGGGTGTGGTTGCCGCCAAGGCCGCGCTGGAGCGCGCCGGCGCGAAACCGGAACAGGTGCAGGAAACCATCTTCGGCAATGCGCGCCAGGCCGGTGGCGGACCCAATCCTGCGCGCCAGATCTCGGTCCGCAGTGGCGTGCCCCAGGAAGTGCCCGCCTACACCGTCAATATGGCCTGCGCCTCGGGTATGAAAGCTATCGCGCTTGGCTACCAGGAAATTGCCGACGGCAATCTCGAATGCGTGCTGGCGGGCGGCACCGAATCCATGTCCCGCCTGCCCTACTACCTGGATGGGGCTCGCTGGGGCTATCGCCTGGGCAACGCCGACCTGGTGGACGGCATGTACCGCGATGGCTTCTTCTGCCCGCTAGCCAAAATGGTCATGGGCGAAACCGCGGAAATTCTCGCCGAGCAGTACAAAATTTCCCGCGAGGAGCAGGACCAGTACGCCTTGTGCTCGCAGACCCGGGCGGCGGCGGCGGTCAACTCCGGCCGCCTGCGCGACGAAATTGTGCCCGTAAAGCTCGAAACCAAAAAGGGCACGCAGGTTTTTGAGCGCGATGAGCACCTGTTTGCGGATGCCAGCCTGGAAAAGATGGCCAAGCTTTCGCCCGTATTTTCCAAAACAGGGACCATCACGGCAGGGAACTCCTCGGGCATTACGGACGGCGCTGCCGCCCTGGTGCTGGCCAGCGAAAGTTTCGTAAAGCGCAACAATGTGAAGCCCCTGGCGCGCATTGTGGCAGCCACCTCTGCCGGCGTAGATCCCCGCACCATGGGCATCGGCCCCGTGCCCGCCATGCGCAAGCTGAAGGAAAAAACCGGCTTGGCTGTGAATGACTTCGAAGTCATCGAGCTCAATGAAGCCTTTGCCGCCCAGGTTTTGGCTTGCGACCGCGAGCTGCACTTCGACCGCAGCCGTTTGAATGTAAATGGCGGAGCCATTGCGCTCGGCCACCCCATCGGCTGCACGGGCGCTCGCATCACCGTCACCCTGCTGCACGAGATGCTCAAGCGCAAAGCCCGGCTGGGGGTTGCCACCCTCTGCGTCAGCGGCGGCATGGGCATGGCCCTGGCCCTGGAAAGCCTGGCCTGAGCGGCTTCCCGCGCCGCGCTTCTTCTGATATCCTCAAGCGCCAACACTGCCGTTTCGGCTCCATGCGAATCGAGTCCTGTTGTCAATAAGGAGGAATGAGGTCATGCTCCGTAGTCACTCTCGAGCTTTATGGGTCGTCCTCTGTGCCACCCTGCTGCCGTTGTTTGGCCTTGGTCTGTTTGCCCAGGAATTCTCTGCTGACTTTGTCAGAATCGGCAACGATCGCTCGCGCTCCGGCCCTTCCAAGATTTTCGTGGGCAAAGACAAGATGCGCATGGAGGGCAGCGAGCGCGGGCAGTTCGGGGGCGGAGCCATGATCATAGATTTCGCCAATCAGAAAACGCTGATGCTAATGCCCGCCCAGAAAATGTACATGGAATCCATGCCGCAAATGAAAATGCAGGAAAAAAATATGTTGTTTCGGCCCGACGATCCCAACAATGCCTGCCCGCAATACATAAGCCTGGTCAAGAAACACAATCCTAACGAGAACGTGACTTGCCGTAAGGTCGGAGAAGACACTGTTAATGGACGGGCGGCCATCAAGTACGCGGGAACGTCAAACAATGGCTCTGGCTTCGTGTGGATTGATCCCAAGCTGCGCTTTGTGGTCAGGTGGCTGGACGACAAGGGCGACGGCACTGAGTTGCGCAACATTCAGGAAGGCACGCAGGACGCCCGCCTGTTCGAAGTGCCCTCCGACTACCACAAGTTTGACATGCAGCAGATGGAGCGGCCCCGCCGCTAGCAGCCATGGGTCTGGACTGCTTGCCCCTCGGCGGCAGGCAGTCCAGCCTTGTAAGAGCCTGCCTCGGCACCTTGCTCCCCCGGAATCCACGCCTTTATACTTTTATCCAAGCCAGGAGAGCCAACCATGTCGTTATCCGCTGTGATCGTGGACGATGAGCAGCTGGCCCGCGATGAACTCGCCTTTCTGCTGAAGAATGTGGGCGATATCGAGGTGGTGGCCCAGGGAAAGAACGGCGTGGAGGGCGTTAACCTCATTCGTGAGTACAACCCGGACCTGGTCTTTCTCGACGTGCAGATGCCCGGCCTCGACGGTTTTGGCGTGCTCAAGAAGCTGCTGGACAAGAAGGTTCCCCTGCCGCAGATTGTTTTCGCCACCGCCTACGACCAGTATGCCGTAAAAGCCTTCGAAGTGAACGCGGTGGACTACCTGCTTAAGCCCTTCGACAAGAAA
>DATEGM010000446.1:0-11730 GCA_035280085.1 Terriglobales bacterium | reverse complement strand
TGAAGCGGTTGCGCGCGTTCTGGGCCTGGCGTGTAGCGCTGCCCAGAGCGCTGCCGATGGCTTCCGCCGCCTCATTCAGGCGTGGGTTGGAGCGGGTAGTTGCTGCTGGAAGTTCCCGCTCCGGCTCCAACGCCGGAATATCCGGCGGGAGCGTCTGTTCTGATCTTCTGGTTTCAGCCATACCATTCCTTTCTGGCGAGTACCTTCTTTCATTCCTGTCTTTACCTTGGATGAGGCTACGCGACGCCGTGTTTACAGGGCTGTTGATGGCAGGCGCTGAAGGGGTACTCAGAATTGAGGGCGGGAATTCACCCTCCGGGTCGCTTCAGCCAGGGGGGAGTAAGGTTAGGCTAAGGCGGGAACTTTGCCGCAACCGCACTTTTCCATCAGAAAGCTCCTCCGCCCCCACCCCCGAAGCCGCCGCCGGAGAAGCCGCCTCCGCCCCCAAAGCCGCCGCCACTCCAGCCTGAGCCGCTGGAACTGGCCCGGGGCGCGGAGACGAATACCTGGTTCATGTCGTAAGCCATGCTGTGCATGGAACTCGAAAACAGGATGGGGTTAAACATGACGCCATTGGGCGAGACATACCAACTGGGCTGATTCTGCACGATGCCGGCGAAAGCCTGCGCCCAGTGATGCTCCACCCCCAGCGCCATGGCAAAGGGCAGGAACTTCTCAAAGGTATTGGGAGGCATGCGCTTGATGCGGTCGGCATCCACGCGGTTCATGAACTCCTCAAATCCCAGGATGGCCACGCGGGTGCGCGCCCCTTTCAGGGTCTTGCAGGTCATCTGCCGCCCGAATAGCCACACGATGAGCCCGGCAATGGCGATAGTCACCACGGCCAGCGGCACCGAACTGAACACGTCCGCCGCGCCGGTCACCGCCAGCAGGATGAAGGGCGCGGCCGCCAGCACGGCTCCCCCCAGCATGTAAGCGTTGGCGGAGTCGGGATCAATCAGGTACATGCCCTTGCGCCGCAAAGCTGACATGACATCGTCACGGATAACGGGAACAGCGGTGTAGAAGCGGTTCTTCAGGCTGGAAAGCCGCGTCTCCGTGGCCTCCCCGGCAAAGATGTTCTCCAGCATCACCCGCTCGTGCGGCGCCAGGCCCGTCCACTTCTGCCGTGGGATAAGCAGGTGAAAAAGGTAGTCCTTATGGTGGAAGAGCAGGCCCTTATCCACCGTCTCCTCGATTTTGATGAACCCGCGCACCGCCAGATCCACGATGGTGCAGGTGATGTCCCGGGGATTGACCTTGTCATCAATCAGCGAGCCCACCTCTGCGGGCGTCATGTCTGTGGGCGGCTCGTACATGGGAGCAACCGAAAGCCCGGGATTGGGATCCCGTCCCTTAAACCACCACAGCCAGAACATCACCACAAAAGCCCAGGGCGGCAGCAGCACCAGGGGATTGCTGCGCAAAAACCAACTCGCCCGCGTCAACTGCCCTGGCTCCTGCAGAATGCCCTTAGGAATGTAAATGTCAGCGGTCAGGCCGCCACTCATGGGCAGCGGATTGGTAGTCTCAAAACGCGCGCTGGCGCCTTTCACTTCGGCAGTGGCGTCGTGGCTTGCAGACCCGTACACGCCGGTAAAGGCCTGCGCCCGCAGGCTGCCGGCGGCATTTTGCGCCAACTGCACGAAGGCGGAGGCGTGGTCAATGGGCACCGGCCAATCGTTGCCGGTTACGTTCCAGTAAAACTCATCGTAGCTGGGAAAATACCGGACCGCGTTGGGAGTCGTGTAGTCAATCTCCACCGTTTTGCTGGCGTCCTCGGCTCCGGGAATGTAGATCTTCAGATGGCGGTAGCCGTTGCGGATGCTGGATTCGTACTTCAGCCTGTTGCCGGCATCATCCTTAACCTCGGTGATCCTCAAAAAAAGCCGGTAGTTGGTGCCATGCGGACCGGGGTACTCGATGGGAATGTCGCGATAGATACCGTGATACACGCCGTTGAATTCCACCGTAATGCGCTCGCTTACCGTGGCCCTGCCCTGGGGATCGAGGTTGACGGTGGAATGAAAGTCAGTGATGTGCCAGTCGGCAAGAGCCGGCAGCGCGCTCAAGGTGAGGCAACAGAAAACAAGAAGGCACCCACCGGCTGTGGCGAACTTGGCCTTGCCCAACATCAGAACTTCACTACGACGTTCTCGCGGTCGGCAGGCGTTTCCAGTTCGAAGTACTGGCGAGGCTGAAATCCCAGCATGCTGCCGAAGATGTTAGTAGGGAACGTCTGCAGCTTGGTATTGAAGTCGCGCACCACGGCGTTGTAGTAGCGGCGGGCGTTCTGGATGTTGTCTTCCGTCTGCGTCAACTGCCCCTGCAGCGCGGTGAACTCTTCGGAAGCGCGCAGCTGCGGGTAATTTTCCGCCACCGCCAGCAGGCCCCGCAAAGCCTGCGTCAACTGGCCTTCGGCAGCCGCCCGGTCCGCCGGGCTGGTGGCTGACATTGCCGCCGAGCGGTACTTGGCGATGTTCTCGAAGGTGCCTTTTTCGTGGGCGGCGTAACCTTTCACCGTTTCCACCAGGTTGGGAATCAGGTCGTGCCGCCGCTTGAGTTGCACGTCAATGTCGGACCAGGAGGCGTCGGCGCGCACGCGCAGGCGGATCAGGCCGTTGTACATGGCGATGAAAAATCCCACCACCAAGACGATGACGATGAGAACAATAATCAGGGCCATCACAGGCTCCGGTGTTCAGTTTGTTGCGGGGTCCCGTACAGGGCAAGTTATCACAGCGGGGAACAGGGGAGCCAGTATCGAGTAGGACCGCCGCCGGCCCTACTCGGTTGGTTCAAACTGTATCTGCACGGTTTCCGTGCTCGATTCCGCGGCCGGCTCAAACTTCCACTTATCAATCACCCGCATGGCCGCATCCACAAAGGCGGGATTGCCGCCCAAGGCCCTGGCCGACTTGACCTTGCCATTGGGCTCAACGATTACCACCAGCTTGACCGCGCCTTTGATGTTGAGCTGGCGTGCCAGTTCGGGGTAGGAGGGCAGAACCTTCTTCACCACCTTGCGCGTGGAATGATGTTCCGCCGGCACGTCGGCGCCGGCCAGCGGCGCGCCACAGATGCCAGTCAGGAGAAAGAGGAGCAAAAGGCAAGCAATTTTTCGGGTCATAGATCGTTCGGGCTGGCACAAACGTGATGACGCGGCTGTAAGCTTCTTTGTGCCCGCTGTAAATTGTTTCAAAGAAGAAGTGCTCGTGCCTAGGTGACCAAAGGGATTGAACGTTCACGACTTCAAGCAAAGGCCTGCGGTGAAACATGCCATAGACATAACATTCGCGCCCCTGCACTAAACAGGCGAGGTGATGGATTTGGGCACACAAAGCGCCCCTGGCATTCTGTAATGCCTGCAGTTTTACGGCGCCTGCACTACCACGAAGGCGGTGCTGCCACCCCGATTCACCAGCAGCACAATCGTTTGATTCCCAGCTGCCCTGACCTCGCGTTCGTATTGGGAAACGCTGTCCACCGGATGACGGTTCACCTGCTCGATCACATCGCCGCGCTGCAGGCCGGCGGCTTCGGCGGCACTGCCCGGAGCGACGTTTGCGACGACGACTCCCTTGGTATCCCCGGGCAGCCCCAGTTGCTGCAGAATGTCTGGCGTCAGATTCTGCACTTCCACGCCCTGCATCATCGTCGGCTGCTGCTCACCGGAACCTGTGCCCGCCCGTTGCTGGTTCTCCGGCTGTTCGCCCAGTGTCAGGCTCACGTCCCGAGTTGTGCCGTTTCGCAACACCTTCAGGTGTACGGTTGTGCCCGGCCGCATTTCGCCCACCTTCAATTTCAGGTCATTGGCGCCCTGCACTGGCTGGCCGTTCAGTTGCGTAATAACGTCCCCGCGCTCCAGGCCCACTTTGGCCGCCGGGCTGCTAGGCTGCACATCGCTGATAATCGCTCCCTGATTGGCGGGCACGCCGTAAGTCTTGGCCACCGGAGCCGAAACGTCCTGGATTCCCACTCCCAGGAAACCGCGCGTCACCTTACCGTATTTCAGGAGCTGGTCCATGATGTAGCGGGCCAGGTTGACGGGAATGGCGAAACCAATCCCCTGGTTTCCGCCGCTGCCGCCGGAAAGAATCGCGGTGTTGATCCCGATCAACTCGCCACGGGCGTTAATCAGTGCCCCGCCGGAGTTGCCGGGATTGATGGCGGCGTCGGTCTGGATGAAGTCCTCATAATTCTCAATGCCCAATTGGCTGCGCGCCGTGGCGCTGACTATGCCCATGGTCACCGTTTCGCCGATCCCGAAGGGGTCGCCGATGGCCAGCACATAGTCGCCGATCTGCAGTTTGGAAGAATCCCCGAAGACGACCGTGAGCAGGTTGGCGGCCTGGATCTTCAGCACCGCGATATCCGTCTTCTGGTCCGTGCCCACCACCTTGGCCGGATACTGCTGCTTGTTGGGCAGGAACACCTTGATGTCGGTGCCTTTGGCCACCACATGGTTATTGGTAAGAATGTAGCCATCGTGGGTCACAATGACCCCTGAGCCCAGTGCCTCTTCGCGTTGCGCCCGGGGCTGCGGCGCCTGCCCTCCAAAAAACTGCTGGAAGAAGGGGTCGTTGAAGAAGGGATTAAGCTGGTTGCCCTGCGGCTCCACCAGGCGGGAGGAGGAAATGTTCACCACTGCCGGCAACACCGGCTTCACTACGTCGGCGAAGCCCATGCCGTTAGGCGGCGCGGCGGCCGCCGCCCTTCCGGCCACATACACCGGCACCACGCTGTCAGCGTTGCGCATGCCTGCCCAGGCCGGAATCACCCAGCCCAGCACTCCTCCAATTACCAGCACAATTGCTGCGACTAGAATGGCTGCAGGATAACCAAGGCGGACCGCTTTCTCTTTCATGGATGGCGTTATCTCTCTCTTCTCAGGTGTGCTCTGCGGTGAAAATCCCCGGCAACCTTCCCAGACTGCGATTGCCGCCAGGCGAGAAGGGATGCCTGCAAGCCTCCAGGTACCGGCCCCATGATAACTCGTATCACGATGTTTTCACCCGTGAGGACAGCGTTGGCCGTGCAGGAGAAAAGCGGAAGCCTTAAGGGTGACTACTGGGTGGGCGCGAAGTAGCCCGGCCGGGAGCGGACATGCACCTTCTTGTTAAGCGCGGATATATCGATGGAATGGTAGCGGCCATCGGCTGAGAGATCGGCAGGCTTATAAGCCAGCGAGTATTGGCTGCGCAGTTCCTCTTCAATGGCGGTGAAGGACTTGGTAATGTCATTCATCTTGTAAGGGAAGAATGCGCGCCCACCGGTGTAGGTTGCGAGTTGCTCGAGCACCCCGTCGCCGCGCAGGACCAGGCCGCTATCGTCGGTGCTGATGGCGTAGATCACCACCTCAGCGCGCTGCGCCATCTGGATGGCGGCGCCCAGGCTCATCTGGCTCTGGTTATCTTCACCGTCGCTCAGCACGATGATCGCCCGCCGCACTGGCCGCTCATCTCCGGTTTTGAGCAGCTTTTCCTTGCAGGCCAGGTATATGGCGTCGTAGAGCGCTGTCCCGCCCCCGGCCTTAAGGTTGTAAATCGCCGAAGACAATTGCGCGTTGTTGTCCGTAAAATCCTTCATCAGCTTCGCGTGGCTGTTGAAGCCGATAACGAAGGCGCGGTCAACAACCGGCCGCACTACCTGTTGGAGAAAAGAAATCGCGGCGTTCTGCTCAAATGCGAACCGGCTTTTCACCGAGCCGCTGTCATCTACAAGCAGGCCCACGCGCAGCGGCAAATTCGTTTCACGGCGAAAATCAAGAATGCTCTGCGGCGGCTGGTTGTTGTCCAGCACGCGGAAGTCGCTTTGCGACAGATCGCGCACAAACTTGCCGTGCCCGTTGGTGGCGGTAAATACCACGCTCACCTCATCCACCCGCTTGTGGATGGTCATCAGGGTCGAACCGCCGGCCTGTTCAGGATAGGCGGCCGTGTCCGAAGCTTCCGCTTCGCTGCTCAGATAAGGCTGGCTGGGATCCTGCCCAGCTGGCAACTGGGCATGCGCTCCCGTAGCTGCAAAAGGCAACAGGAGAGCGGCGGCGAGACTGAGAAGCAAAAATTTCATAAAAACGTGCAGTTTCTGCCGTTTTATGCGGACACAGACGGCACCCTAATGATCTGGTGCACTTTCATTGCCAAGGGGAACTCTAGGTCAGGGCGGGGAGGAAGCCAAGTTACAAACGGGGAACAGACTTTCGTTACACCCCTGATTACGAGTTAAGATGTCGTTTCCACTCTGGAGGTTTCATGAAAAAGCAGCTCGCGGTGCTGACCTTCGTGCTCTTGCTGGCCCTCCCTCTTCTGGCCAGAGACAACGAAAAAGAACAGGACCGGGTCAAAGATGCCGGTCAGGTGCTCAAAGAAATCATCAACATCCCGGATGATATCCCCAAGGACCTTTTCGACCGTGCCGAATGCATTGTCGTTCTGCCTTCCGTAAAGAAGCTTGCTATCGGCATCGGCGGCAGCTACGGCCGCGGCGTGATGAGTTGCCGCACCGGCCAGCATTACACCGGTCCCTGGAGCGCGCCCGCAATGTATGCCTTGGAAGGCGGCAACATCGGCTTCCAACTCGGTGGTCAAGCTACAGATTTTGTGCTGCTGGTCATGAATCCGCACGGGGCGGAGTCGCTGCTCAAAACCAAGGTGAAGCTTGGCGCGGACGCGGCGGCCGCCGCCGGCCCCAAGGGCCGCGATGCTGCCGCGGCTACCGACGTGGCCATGCGGGCGGAAATTCTCTCCTATTCTCGCTCACGCGGACTGTTTGCCGGCGTTTCCCTGGAGGGCTCCACCCTGCGTCAGGATAATGGTGCCAATGAGAAGCTCTATGGGCGCAAGATCACGGCCCGCGAAATTGTGCGCGAGCACCGCGTAGGCGTCCCGGCCAGCGGCCAGGAACTGGTTTCCCTGCTCAACCATCACTCCCCGAAAAATATGTCCGACCCCAAGTCGCTGGAGTAGTTTTGAGTCCCGCAGAAAAGTGACATTTCTGCGGGACTTGTGTCTACGCCTGCGGAATCCCGCCCGGAACCATGAGCATCTTAGATTTGTTCGTCGCACGCCAAACTGAGAAGATTGCTCCCGCCAACAAGTGGGCCAATGATTTCCCGGTTCATCACTAAAACCGCTGCTATCACCACGGTGGTGGTGGTTAGCAACGCCGTGGGCAACTACGCTCTCGGCAAGGGCATGCAGGAGGTTGGGCAGCTGGTGACCTGGCAGCCTGGCCCCTACCTGCAGGCCTTTGCCAATCCTTGGGTAGTGTTTGGGGTGGTCCTGCTGATCGCCTGGCTCATCTTCCGCCTGGCCCTGCTGAGCTGGGCCGATTTGAGCTACGTCATCACCGTAACCTCCACTTCTTATATCCTCAGCGCCCTGCTGGGAAAATTCTTCCTGGCCGAACAGGTCTCGGCCCTGCGCTGGGCAGGCATTGTCCTCATCACTGTGGGCGCGGTGTTTGTGGGTGAAACCTTCCCCAGCACCACCGACGAGACCGGAGGGTTGGCGGAGGAATGATGCGCTGGCTCCTGGTGGCGTTGATCGTTGGCCCGGGCACGGTGGGCGATCTGCTCACCACCGCCGGCATGAAGCATCACGGCGAGGTGAATGACTTCACAGTCCGCGGCCTGGCGCGGCTGCTCTGGCAGCTATCGCGCAATCTCTACATCATCACCGGCATTGTGGCCATGGCTATCTCCTTTTTTGCGCTCATGGACCTGCTTTCTATCGCCAAGCTGAGTTTTGCCATTCCCGCCACCGCCTCCAGCTACCTGCTGGAAACGGCGCTGGCCAAGTATCTGTTGGGAGAAGAGGTAGGGTGGAAGCGCTGGGCAGGAGCATCCCTGGTGGCCATTGGGGTGATGCTGATCTCGTTGTAAACCAGTTTCAAGGTTTCAAAGTTTCAAGGTTTCCCAACGACCCTGAACTAGGCAGCAGGGTCGAACCCCTCGCGTGGCGGGGCCGGAATCCTGGCCCTTGCCGCTCAGCCCTAAAAACACCAGCCCGGCCACAATGAGCAGGGTAGCCAGAGCCTTGCCAGCCAGGGTCCAGCCGCGAAAATTCTCCTGTAGCCAGCGCGGATATAACCGGGTCAGGCCATAGGCGCCGAGGAAGATGATTGCGTAACGCACCCCGGAGATGGCGTCCACCACTGCGGGATGCGCCAGATCAATGGCGTAAAAAACCAGGAACGAGCCCACGCCCGAGACAAAACGGTTGACGAAATACCAGAAGCGGCTGCGGGGCTCAGCTTTTTCGGATTCGACGAAGATTTGCCTCCTCCACTTTGGCGGCACCAGCAGCAGCATGGCCCCGGCAAAAGTACCCACCGTAAAGATCACGTAGCCGCTTACAAAATTGGTGTTGTCGAACACCACCTTCTGCAGCACGTTTACCAGCCCAAACAGGCCGGAGGCCAGCAGGATGGCGGGTAGAATCCGCCGCAGGTTCAGCTTTTCCGAAAGGAACATCACGAAGCCGCCGATTACCAGCAGAGCGAACGCCAGCAGATTGCCATGGGTCAGGTATGGGTGCCGCAGCAGTGGAATGGCTATCAGCGCGGTAGCGATGGGAGAAAAGCCGCCCATCACCGCCAGGGTCTGAGACGCTTCGCCGCGTTTGAGGGCGGCGTAATAAAACCACACCGCAGCCAGGTGAAGTATTCCCGTGGCAAACGCCAGGAAGCAGATGGAGAGCTTCGGCCAGTGAAAGCCAAAGGGCGCCAGCAGCAGCCCGAAGATGCTGATCGCACCCAGCCAAAAAACGTAGGAAACCAGGTTGGTGGTTTCCGGCTGCCGGAGCAGCACTTTGTCCCAGACCAGCGAAATTCCAATCAGCCCGTTGGCAATGATGGCGATAAATACCCCGTTGTGAACGAAACTCAGCGCAGCGGGAAGCAAAACCGCCAGCGCAACGCTATGAGGGACGTGGTTCATGCGATGGGCAGGTCAGGATAGTCACGCGGACTGCCGCAGCGGGGTGGAAGTGTCGCTGGGGAAGAGAACTGGCTGAAGCAGCACGCGGCGTGCCTGTTCGCTGGTCAGGCGCTGATCGGCGGAAAATAGTTCCGCCTTGCCGCCGGCAGATATACGTATGGAGAAGAAGCCGCCGTCCGGGGCAGGCACGCTCTCTCGCGTGGCTTCGAACTCGTAGCGCAAATGGCGGTCAGGGAGGTCAGCCTGGATTCGTACCTGCAACCCGGTAGCGGGCTCGGAAACCGCCGCTTGCTCCTGGTCGGCGCTGTCGAAAATGGCGTTGCCGCCCCAGCGGTTGTACTCCTTGACGTCCGCCTGCAATCCGTCCCGTAGCTCCAGCCACAGGTTAACCACTGCATGCTGGCGGGCCTGGTCAGAAGCTTGCGTGGGCTGCGCCGGCGGGCGCCGCGAATATTCTTCAGTTATCCAACCCATGACGCATGAGTTGTGTTGCCGCCGCGCGCTCTCTGAGTTGCCCCTTAAACCCCAGACCTGCAAAGAATTGCGTCGCAAAATTTTCTGCCTCTGGTGAACGCCTTCATCCGTCTAATAAATAACCGCCGGAGTCAGTTGCAAACGCTCGGCAAGCCGTCACTTCCACCGCTGGACGGGGTTCCCGGACAGGGGTATAGTCGCCCTAAATAACTGCCTGGATCCTCTCCAAACCAGTCAAACCCGGTGTGGACAGGGCAGCAGGGGCTGGCGGACAACTACCGTGTAGCGGTTCCGCCTCTAAACAGGTTGAGGACCAGCTGAAAACCGGCCACTGGTTACGTTCTGGGCGCAGGTCAGGGGCTTGCACTCAGCGGGGGTACTTTTATGATTCGCCGCGCAATCTCTCTGGTTACCGCCCTGGTATTTGTGTTCAGCACCTATACTTTCGCGGCCGGCAATGATTCCAGCGTTAAGGCCCACCACGACGGCAGTCTCCGCGACATTGCCGCGATCGGCAACCGCAATGTGGGGTGCGGCGAGGGCGTGGGCAACTGGTACAGCATCGAGAAACAGGTGCAGATGGGCAAGCAGTTCGCCGCCCAGGTGGAATCCAGCGTAAAGCTCATCAACGATCCCACTGTCACCGAGTATGTGAACCGCATTGGCCAGAATCTGGTGCGCAACTCCGACGCCAAGGTTCCCTTCACCATCAAGGTGATTGATTCGGATGAAGTAAACGCCTTCGCGCTGCCCGGCGGGTTTTTCTATGTCAATTCGGGGTTGGTGCTGGCAGCCGACAACGAGTCTGAACTTGCGGGCGTCATGGCGCATGAGATCGCCCACGTGGCCGCCTGCCATGCCGCCCGCGAACAGACGCGCGGCCAGCTGGCGAACCTGGCTTCCATTCCCTTGATTTTCGTGGGCGGCGGCTTGGGGTATGGAGTCTACAGCGCGGCCAGTATAGCCTTGCCCATGACCTTTCTGCGCTTCTCCCGGGGATTCGAGACGGAAGCCGATTATCTGGGCCTGCAGTACCTCTACAAGTCGGGTTACGATCCCCAGTCGTTCATAGCATTTTTTGAAAAGTTGAAGGCACAGGAAAAGAAGAAACCGGGATTCCTCTCCAAGGCCTTCAGCACCCACCCGCAGACGCCAGACCGGATTGAGAAGTCGCAGCAGGAGATCGCGCACCTGTTGCCGCCGCGGCCGGAGTACGTCGAAGACACTTCCGAATTTGAAGATGTAAAGGCGCGGCTGGCGGCGATCGAAAACCGCCATAAGATCCAGAACCCGAAAGACAACCGGCCCACTCTGCGCCGCACCACCGGACCTGAGGATCAGAAGAAGGATGATGGCCGGCCCACGCTGAAGAAGCGCGGCGACAGCTAGGCCGGACTCACTGTGAATTCGTCTACGCAGGAGCAATGCTCCTGCGTTTTTTTTTACCCGCCTTGGTAAATGCCGCATGCCGCATCCCGCGAAGGCGGAGCCAAGCCCGCATCAGCCGCATAGCGGCATCGAATGTGGCCCACAGCGTAGGAACCTGTTAGGGGCTCTCGCGAATCCAGCGAAGGAGGAGCCAAAACTCGCATCAGCCGCATAGCGGCGAGATAGGAAAGCCCAGCACGGAAGTGTGGGAATGCCAAAGTGAAACAAACCGAGTCCGCTTTAGCGGACGACACCTGTTTTCGGGCGCCACCCCAGCCCCGGCGGCGGAGTTGTATACTTCGGGCCATCAACAGAGGAAGGAATATGAAAAATGCGGTCCAAGTAGCGGTGTGCTTGTTGGCGCTGTTAGCGTCAGCCTCGGCGCAGCAGAAGATGCGCATGGAGACACCTGGGGCACGCCTGCTGAAGTATCACGCCACCATCAATGATGTGAAATACACCTACGGAGTGGCGCCGCCCGTTGCCCGCCTGCGCTCCGGCGACACGCTGGAGGTCAACACCCTCGATGCCTTCGGCAACGTGCTTAAAAGGCCGGGCGACACCTTGTCTATGGTCAAGGGAGATAACCCGCTGACTGGGCCGTTCTACATCGAGGGCGCCGAACCGGGCGACACGCTGGCCATCAAGTTTCTTGACCTGCAGGTGGACGGCGACCAGGGTGTGGGCGCTTTTGCTCCCGGATTTGGTGCGCTGAACTCCAGCACCTATACACCGATGCTGGGGCCGCCGTTGCCGGAGCGCATCTGGTACTACCCTGTGGACCACGCAAGCAACCAGGCCACATTCCACGCCCACGATTCCAACTTCAGCGTACAGATTCCCCTGCATCCCTTCTTCGGCTGCATTGGCGTGGCCCCGGCGGGGGG
>DATEGM010000445.1:0-5285 GCA_035280085.1 Terriglobales bacterium | reverse complement strand
GCGCTCGGCCGAGGCGCTCACCAGCACCACGCGCGAGTCACGCGTGAACAGCATCAGGCCGTCCTGCAAGGTGGACATGATCTGGTCCAGATTGTCCTTCAGGGCGGAGAAGACTTCCTTCACGTCGCGCATCTGGCGGCCAAGGTGAGCGATTTTAAGCGTGACCAGGCCGTACTCATCCTGCCGCTCTTTGTCTTCGTGCAGCGCCTCCGGTTCTCCGGCCGTGACCCTGTCCAGGCGCTGGCTGATGCGCATCAGGGGCGAGAGCGCCAGGTTGGAGAGGCCGGCCGCCAGAATCAGCGAAATCAGGATCGCGCTCACCGAAATCACGATGGCCCGATGCAGGTGGGGCTGAATTTCTGCTTTCAGAAATACTGTGGAAACGCCCACCCGCGTGCTGCCGAAGGGAGCGCCGTTGAGCTGCAGGGGCATGCGCACGTCGTACACCTGAGGCGCGCTGAACACCAGCCGCAGCTGCTGGCGAAAGCTGGCATCCCGCACCTGCGCCAGGTCAGGCCGGTCGTTCAGTGTTTGGCCGATCAGGTTGGGGTCGGTATCCAGGATCGCCTTACCGTCCTGGCCGGCGATGGCTGCGTCGTAAATGATGGTCGAGTTGGCTACGATGGAGTCCAGAAAGGTATTGAGGTTGGGATCGGTCTGCAGAGACTCCATCAGCGCGGCGCGCACCGCATCGGGGTTGCTGGTGTCTATACGCGTGTCACTGAAGTCGGGCTGGGCGTCGGAGGCGGCGTCCTGCAATTCGCGGCTCAGCAGGGTGGCCGTGTCGTAGGCGGCGATAATGCGCTGGTGCAGAAGCTGGGAGATGTATATGTAGGAAAATAGCACCACCAGCGCGACAATCATGCCGGTAATGGCCAGCACGAGTTTGGTCTTCAGACGCATGCAAAAGATGTTGGTGTAACAAGTGTGTCGGGAAGGACAGCCAAAATCCCACAATCGGGAGTAGTTGCCGGTACTCCGGTAGCTATTCGTTGCCCTTCCAGTCTGCCTTTGGGTGGAGCAGGCCTTCAGGCCTGCATTTAAGAATTGTGAGAGGGCGTGGGCTTTAGCCCCTGAGGTGCCTTCAATGTACCTCAGCGGCTAAAGCCGCTCATCCTTATGCGCCTCCAGTGCAGGGCTGAAACCCCGCTCCACCCTTTTTTCATTACCAAAACGGCCTATCCTGCAGAGTCACTCTGTGCTTCCGCTGAGAATCACCTTGGCATCTGGCTTTTGTCTTTTTGCCTATAGTTGCGCGATCCCGGCGCTACACATTGGTCTCGGCGGCCGAGCCGGCGGTGGTCGCCGCCCCATACTCCTTCAGCTTATTATGCAGGGTTTTCAGGCTGATTCCGAGGATTTCCGCGGCCCGCGTCTTATTATTGTTGGTGGCTTCCAGCGTCTTCATGATGAGCTGCCGCTCCGCTTCCTCCACCGTGGTCCCCACGCCCAGGTGTAAAGCATTCGGGTCCATGGCGGCGGTGCGCGCCGGGGTATGCCCGAATCCGGGAGGCAGGTGCTTGGTCTCAATCACCGAGCCCTCGCAGACGATCACCGCGCGCTCCAGCGTATTGCGCAGTTCGCGTACGTTTCCCGGCCAGGAATAACCCTGGAAGAGGTTCATGACTGCGTCGCTCAGCATCTGAACATTGCGATTGTGTTTGGAGTTCATGTCGCCGATCAGACCCTGCACCAGATCGGGCAGATCCTCTTTGTGCTCGCGCAGCGGCGGCATGTGAATGTTGAAGACGTTTAAACGATAATAAAGGTCGTTGCGCAAATGCCCGCTGGCCACTGCCTCTTCGGGCACCTTGTTGGTGGCAGCGAGCACGCGCACATCCACGGTGGTTTCAATTTTGCTGCCCAGGCGGCGCAGCTTGCGGTCTTCCAGCACGCGCAGCAGCTTGGCCTGTGTGGCCACCGGCATCTCGCCGATTTCGTCCAGCAGCAGGGTGCCGCCTTCGGCCAGCTCAAAACAGCCCACGCGCCGCTCCAGCGCCCCGGTAAACGCGCCCTTTTCATGACCGAAGATCTCGCTTTCGATCAGCGTCTCCGGAATGGCAGCGCAATTAATGGCGATGAAAGTCTTGCCCTTGCGCGTGCTCAGGTCGTGAATGGTGCGCGCCACCAGTTCCTTACCCGTGCCGCTTTCGCCGGTAATGAGCACAGAGGCCGTGCTGGGCGCCACCATTTCGAGCAGGTGAAAGACTTCCGCCATTTTTTTCGAGCTGCCCACCAGCGCGCCCAGTTGCCCCTTGTTGCGCAGCTGGCGCCGCGTGACTTCCAGTTCGGTGCGCGTTTGGCGCAACTCGGCGGCATTCTGCAGAATGCTTTTCAGCCGGTTGAAATCAATCGGCTTTTGAATGTAGTTGAAGGCGCCAATCTGCATGGCTTGCACCGCGCTCTCGATGGTGCCCTGCGCGGTCACTACGATCACGGCGATGCTCTCCGAGCGCTCCGCCAGCTTGGAGAGCAGCGACATGCCGTCCATGCGCGGCATCTTGAGGTCGGTGAGCACGATGCCTGGGGAAAACAACTCCACCTTCTCCAGGCCTTCCAGTCCGTCATGGGCGGTTTCCGTGCGATAGCCCCAGCCGGAGATCAGTTCGGCCAGGCCGACGCGTTCATTTTCTTCATCCTCGACAATAAGTACCTTTTCCGGCGTCATAGCCATCCTTCCATTATTCCGGGTTTTACGGTGAGGCTGCAAGAAGCCCCGCACCTGCTCGGAATCTTTGCCCGAACCGGGAGTAAACTTGGGGCTCAGCAGGGCTACTGCGAAGGCCAGGGGTGCATCTCAGCATGAAAGCCTTAAGGAGGATGAATATGCACAGAAGCTTAGTGTATGCGCTGCTGGCGCTTTCGCTTGCCTGGGCGGCGACACAAGCGTCGGCGCAATCAGCTGCCGCCGGCCAGGCAGCGCCGCAGGCCGGACCTGCGCTGGCGCCGGGAACCGTGCTGGGCGCGGAATTGAGCAAAGGCATTGACGCCAAGAAGGCCAAAGTCGGTCAGGAAGTCATGGCTAAAGCGGTAGCCGACCTACGTGATAATAACGGCAACCTTGTGATTCCCCGGGGAGCCAAGCTGGTTGGTCACGTCACCCAGGCCCAAGCGGCCAGCAAAGAGCAGCCGCAGTCGAGCCTGGGCATCATTTTCGACAAAATGGAGACAAAAAGCGGTAAGCAATCCAGGGAAATAGGGTTGCATGCCGGCATCCAGGCGCTGGCCAAACCCGAGCCTTCGCCCATGATGCAGCAACAAGAACCTGAAGGTGCGGGAAGCCAGGGAGGCCCCGGTGGCGGAGGTGGGGCGCCGATGGGTGGCAATCAGCCGAGCATGGGAGGGGGCGGCCGCAATACCGGCGGGATGGGCGGCTCATCCATGCCCCAGCAACGCCAGGGGGGCGACATGGGTGGCAACGCGGGCGGGCCCATGGGCCAGCAAAGCGGGGGTGGCGGGCCTGTACTCAACGCCAATTCTCATGGCGTGATTGGTATTCCCAATTTGACCCTCAGCCCACAGGCTTCGCCGACGGAAGGTTCGGTCATCAGTTCCAGCCGCGGAAACGTCAAACTGGACAGCGGAACCATGTTGGTATTGCGCGTTATCGGGCAGTAAAAGCGTTTGGAATAAGCCAGGTCTAAACCCAAGAAGGCCGGTCGGGAGAACGAGCCCGACCGGCCTTAAGTGTCTTTGTCTAAAGTAACTTGCGACGAACCGTGCCGGCTGTCACGCTGGAATCCTCAGACTCTGTGTGAGGGGAGGATTCCAACCGATGAAGAAGTCAGTAATAAAGATTTTTCCGTTGTTGCTGGCCATGGCTTTGGCCGTGGGCTGCAGCAAGGCGCCGGCCGATGCGGACAATGCCAACAACCCCAGCGACAGCACCACTAACGCCGCCGACAACAGCGCCGGCAGCGGTTCCATGCTCCGCCGCGTGATGGCTCCGGCCAAACTGACCATTCCGGCGGGCACGCCCCTTACAGTGCGCTTGCAGTCGGCGGTAAGCAGTGCCAGCGCGCAAAGCGGTGACACCTTTGAGGCGGTGCTTGACGAACCCGTTGTGGTGAAGGGCGAAACTGTTATTCCCAAGGGTGCGGATGTTAGCGGGCGCGTCGTCGAGGCCAACAAGGGCGGGCGCCTGCACAAGCCGGCGTATCTGAAGATCACGCTGGCCTCCGTTCATTTGCATGGCAAGGGCGTGGCGGTTGAGACCTCCAGCCTCTCTCTGGCGGGCAAGTCGCACAAGAAGCGCAACCTGGAGATGATCGGCGGCGGCGCGGGCGCGGGCGCACTGATTGGCGCATTGGCCGGCGGTGGCAAGGGAGCCTTGATCGGCGGCGCTGCGGGTGCGGGCGCAGGTACAGGCGTGGCTTATGCTACCGGCAAGGAGGACGTAGGTTTCGGGCCGGAGCGTCGCTTAACCTTCCGTTTGGCGCAGTCGCTGAGCGTGAAGAAAAGCTAGTTGATTGCGGTTCCGCAGGGCGCGGCAGCTCGCCGCGCCTTTTTTTTTTGCCATCGAAGACTGGGCTAGTTTCCTGCTCTCAGCGTCTTGCCAGCAAGTCACACACTGGCGTGAGACGAATCACTTACCCGAAACGGGAAAAGTGGCACAAAGGTCTTGCTAGGGCATGCTCGAGGTAATGGGCCAAGTGTCACGTTATTAATGCCTTCCACTTTCGGGAGAAGCAGATTCGCAGGTTTTTCCCGGAGCTGGAGAGCTTCATATCGCTCCTAGACTGGCATCATGCTGAAGAAACTAGGTTTGCAATCCGCCGTCGGCTGAGAGGCTGATTTGTTGCTTTTCCATTTTGGGAACCTTGTCTAAAACAGCTCCTCTGCGTCTCTAGCCGCTGATTCCCCGAGCCCGCCTTTGTAAGCATTTCCGGGAATGTTTCAAAACGGAATGCAGAGTGCAACGTTGTCGGCATGAACACCGCCCTTGAGTTCGTTCCGGAAATACCCGCTCAGCTTGCTCCCACCTCCTTGTTCAGCGCTGCCTTAGCCGCTTGTCCGGAAGCGCTGGCGGTCGTGGAGGCGGGCAAGATTGTGTGGTGCAACGCCGCCCATGCCCGCCTTTTCGGGTACGCGAGTCCGCGTGAGCTGAGGGGGCGCCCGCTTGCTGACCTCCTGCCCAGTAATCATCCCTGCACCGGCGGCCCGGAACGCTCCCCGGCTGCCGGCTGCGGTTTTCCTGCCTGCCAGTTTCGTGGCCGCCGCAAGGACAGTTCTTGCGTGCACATGGAAAGTTCCTGCCGGCCATTCCGAGTGGGCGAGCGCCGTTT
>DATEGM010000444.1:0-4399 GCA_035280085.1 Terriglobales bacterium | reverse complement strand
GCCCGAAGAACCACCGGGCACCCGGCTCTTGTCGCGCGGATTGCGCACCGGACCATAAGCGGAATTCTCGTTCGACGAACCCATGGCGAACTCGTCGCAATTGGTCTTGCCCAGCACCACCGCGCCCGCCGCCTCCAGACGAGCCACCGCGGTGCAGTCATACGAGGGTAAAAAATTCTGCAGGATTTTGGAGCCGGCGGTGGTGCGGACGCCGCTGGTTACCATCACATCTTTTATAGCCAGCGGCACGCCGCCCAGCGCGGGCAGAGGCTCGCCGCGATCGGCGAGCGCGTCCATGCGCGCCGCCTGCGCCAGCGCCCGTTCTTTGGCGAGGCTCAGGTACGCATGAATCTCGCCATCATCCTTCCCAATTTTGCGGAAAAAGCTCTCCGCCAGCGCGGTGGCGGTAATCTGCCGTTCCTGCACGGCGGTGCGGGCGGATTCGATGGTGAGTAGATTGAGATCGAGATTATTCAACTTGGTTTCAGATTGCGAGTTTCAAAAGGGAAGTTTCAAGGTTACGCAGGTTTCAAGGTTTCAGAACATCGTGCCCACAACAGAAACTTTGAAACCTTGAAATTTTGAAACATGGGTTTATCTCTCAATCACCTTCGGCACTTTAAAAAACGTGCCATCACTCTCCGGCGCATTCTTCAACGCCTCCTGCCGCTCCAAGGAGGGGCGCAGGCCGTGCAAAATGTCTTCGCGGGAAGCGTAGGCAAAGCTCTCGCTGCCAGTCTTCTGCTGGTCCACGCCATAGCGGTCGGCAACCTGCGCCATGGGCGGCACGCCCGTCGTATCCAGTTGGTTTAGACGGTCCACATACTCGAGGATGGAATTCAGATCCTTAAGCATGCGGACGCGCTCTTCGGGCGTCAGCTCCAGGTTGGCGAGTTCGGCGACGTGCAGCACGTCGGAGTCGGTGACTTTCATCGCATTTGAAGGACCAGGACGCAGCAGGTTTCAAAGTTTCAAGGTTTCGCAGGTTTCAGATGGCATCATCGCGTTGGAAACCTTGAAACTTGGGAAACCTTGAAACCTCCCTGCCGGAAAGGCAACTTACGACTGAGTTCTGGGCCGCATTTCTTCCGGCAGCACGAAGTTAATGCGCCGGACGTTATGACTGGTGAACTGGTTCACCGCCGCCACGTACTGCGGGGCCAGGCCCAGCAACTGGGTGCGCCAGGCGGCGTCCGGCACCTGCACCCGCAGCACCCCATCGGTGATGTCTATGGCTTGCGTCTTATCGGCCACCGCCGTACCGCACACCAGCGGCCAGGCCAGCACCGCGGCTTCTTCGGCTGGGGCCCGGCGTAAGGAATCAGCAACTATCTTCTGCAGGCCGGCTCGCGCGTGTTCCATGTTGACCTCGCTGGATTGGAAAAAGGTTTGCCCTTCACTTGCAGTCGGGGCAGGTTCACGCAACTCGATTGGCTGGGCACTACCGGGGAACTCGCCACCGGGGCGATGCGGCGTTGGTAGCGCCTCAGTCCGCCTTACTGCTGACCTTGTAATCCGTAGATTGTAACACCATCACATCCAGCGAGCTTAGGATTGAGTGCCTGGCGCGGGATCACATTGAGAGCGTGAAGCTTGTATCTTATGCGCCTTGCAGGATCGCAATCCCGGCCCACGGTGTGTTAGATATCAACGTTGGACACCTGATAGCATCTGCTGTCAGTGTTCCGGTAAATGATTGAAAATAAAGCTTTGCAACGGCTGTACTCGGGTGTAGCGTTGGCCTTGTCTAACGGGCTAGTTACGGGTTATGACCCGAATCCTGTCAGTTTCCTACGATCAAGCCCTGCTGAGCAGCCGTCAGTTGCTGTTGGAGAGTCTCGGTTGCCATGTCGTGTCGGTTTCCGACTTTAGAAACGCCCTGCAACTCTGCAACCATGGTTCACCGTTCGATCTGTTCGTGCTGGGCCACTCTATTCCCGGCCCCGAAAAACAGGCTTTGGTGGATGCGTTTCGTGCTCACTGCGCGGCTCCGGTAGTCGCGCTCAAAAGGACTGGCGAGGAGCCTACCTCGGCGGCCGATTTTGAGATCGAACCTGAGCCCAGCCAGTTGCTGCGGGTGGTTTCCAGCCTGCTCAACGGGCATGCTGCATCGGCCTGAAGCATTCTGCATGAACCGCAAACAACCTGACACCTTCTTGCCAGCTCTGCCGTGATTCGATAGTCTCCCCGTTTATTTCCGGAGAAGATTATGAAGATCAGCTGCCTGGCCACTGCAGTGTGCCTGTTTTCGTCGTTGGCGGGAGGGCAATCGGCGCCCAATTGGGACGCCGCCGGCAAACTGGTTGACTCCTATGTTGTCCGGCAGATGAAGGCCGAGCAGGTGCCCGGCCTGGTCCTCGCCATTACTGACCGAAACCGGCTTCTGCGGGTCAGCACCTATGGCTATGCCGATGTAGAAGCCAAACTGCCCACCACGCCGGACACCTTGTTTGAGATTGGCTCGATCTCTAAATCCTTCACCGCGATCGCGCTGCTGCAACTGCGCGAGCAGGGCAAGTTTGATCCGCAGCAGCCCATTACGCGCTATCTGCCCTGGTTTTCCATTCACTCCAACTACCGGCCGATTACCGGACACGACATCATGACTCACACTGCGGGCCTGCCCCGCGACCGCGACGACGTGCCTTCTTCCCTTTACCAGGCCGCCGGCGTGCGCGACCGCTGGACCGGCTACGAACCGGGCAGGTACTTTGCGTACTCCAACATTGGCTACCAGATCATGGGTTACGTGCTGCAGGAGATTACGGGGAAAGCCTACGCCGAAACCGTGCGCGCTGGCATCCTGCAACCGCTGGGCATGGAGCACAGCGACGCTGTCTTCACAAATGACACCTACAAGCGCCTGGCGGTGGGCTATGCCCCGCTTTATGACGACCGCCCCTACAACCCGGCTGAGCCTCTTATCCCCGCCACCTGGCAGGAGTATGCCGCGGGCGACGGCAGTGTTGTGTCCACCGCCCCCGACCTGGCCAGGTACCTGCGCATGTTGCTCAACCATGGCGCCGGGCCCAGTGGCCGCATCATTTCGAAGGAAAGCTGGACGCTGATTACCCAGCAGGCAGCCAAAGTGCCAGGTGAGGAAAATACGTATTACGGCTATGGCATCTTCAGCCGCACCGTTGAGGGACACCGCTACATCGGACATTCCGGCGGCATGACCGGATACAGCGCGCGCATGGAGGGCGATCTGGATAGCGGCCTGGGCGTAGTGGCCTTAGAGAACGCGCCGCTGGGGCCGGAGGATATCGCCTCATTTGCGTTGAAAGTGATGCGCGCGGCCGCAGAAGGCAAGCCGCTGCCGCCCCTGCCCGAGGCCGCGCCCGTGGTGAAAGATGCGGCGGAGTATGCCGGAACCTACACCGCCGCGGACGGCAGGAATTTCACCATCAGCAACGATGGCGGGCAGGTGGCGCTCGACTACAAAGGTCAAAAGCTCACGCTGCAGGCGCGCGGGCAGGATTTGTTTTTTGTGAACCACCCGGACTTTCAGCTCTTCGAGCTCAGCTTTGGGCGCGACAAGGGAAAAATTGTGGAGGCGTTCTATGGCGATGAATGGTTCACCAACGAAAGGTATGTTGGTCTGCGCCAGTTCCCATATCCGCCGCAGTGGGCCAGCTATCTTGGACACTACCGGGGAGCCCCGGACAACTTCCGGGTGGTGCTGCGCAAAGGCAAACTGTGGCTGATTTCAGCGGAAGGCGACGAGATGATGCTAACCCCTATGCCCGGCTACTTCGCTCTGGCCCATCAAGGCCAGCCGGCACGCGAGCGGATCACCTTTGATACGCCGGTGCACGGCAAAACGCTGCGGGCCACGCTGAGCGGAGTGGCGTACTACCGGACGTTTACTCCTTAGCAGCAGCAATCAGCAGTTCTCTGATAGTGAACCAAGCCTGCAAACTGCAGATTCCCTCAGGGGCTAAAGTCCAAGTTCAATGCGGCTCTTCACGGCGTGGCTAAAGCCACGCCCTTTCAAACCGGTTTGCGAGACAGCGTCTCAGTGCTAAGTAGCGACTCCGAATCTGGTAACTAGTCAGCCAGCCGCCAGCTAACAACCACCAGCTACCAACTACCAGCTACCAACTACCTTCTTCTCACTATATTCTGCTTGCGCCATGGACCTGTTCTCCTTCACCCGCCGGCTGGTGGACCTCGAATCCATTACCGGCAACGAAAGCCGGGTTGGTAATTTCCTGGTCGCTGAATTGACCCAACTCGGCTACAGCGTCGAGAAGCTGCCAGTGGAAGGCGACCGCTTCAACGTTTGGGCTACGATCCCACAGGAGGCCCAACCCAAAATCGTCTTCTCCACGCACATGGACACGGTCCCGCCATTCATTCCCTCGAAGGAGGACAGCGAACGCATCTGGGGCCGCGG
>DATEGM010000443.1:0-3426 GCA_035280085.1 Terriglobales bacterium | reverse complement strand
GTCCGGGCCCGACTGCCTTTCCAGAACCGATGCTGTCAGCTCTCGAAGGGTGGGTGGAAAGCAAGATGGCTCCCGATGCTGTGATCGGAACGAGTTACAAAGTCGATGGAGATCCTGCAAGCGGTATCGCCCGCACACGTCCCTTATGTCCATATCCCGGGATCGCGATTTATAAAGGCACTGGTAGTATTGCTGAGGCCGTGAACTTCTCATGTAAGCTGCAATAGCGCACGTGTTAGCCGATGTGAGCTGGACACGACCACACCAGAAGCAACGTTGAGGCTGGACAGGCCATTAAATGATCACTCGAACCGGGGACGAAAATCCAATTCGATGGCGTCGCAGTGGCGTTTTCACCGAATCCATACCGCATCGTTCTAGACGTGAAACCAGCTCAGTTGGAATTCGGCTGGAAATAGAATTGGGCCCAACCTCCGCTTGGGCTTCGACTCAGAGTCGCCGTTGAAAACGGGGCTCCGGAAACTGAGTCCGGACTCAACTCAAGCCCCCTTCTCGCGCTCACTTTTGGAGTCGCACCCGTCGAGGCCATTTTTTGAGCCAACGATCCGGTGAAAGGAGGAAGAAATGGCTGCGGCGGTAGCCGCCGGGCAGTGTTGCCCCGGCTGGCAAAAACACCTGATTGTGCCACTCCCGAATGGGACCCTTAAGTCTCGCCGATGCAAATGGGGAACAAGAGTGGTCTGGGCAGACTTTTTGCCACGAACGTTAGATGTCGCCGATTTCGCCGTCTTTCGGGATCTGCGCCGAATCCATTTTCCGCAGGACTTAGACTTTTCAATGTAATTCGTATCACCCTCGATCCGGGCATCATCAAGGTGCCCGGCATGATAGCCATCCGCGCTCCCCAGAGCTACCTGGGGCAACCGCGCTCGGTGAACTAAACCGCTTCGCGGTAGCCGCGGCGCCCGAGTGGCATTGCTCGTAGGCAGTGCTGGCGGGCGGCTCCTGAGAAACACTGGATTAGGTTTGTCCCAACAGACCAATCCGATTTCCAGGAGCTACCCATGACACCACTGCGTGAACGTTTCATCGAGGACATGCGACTGCGCGGCCTCGCGCCTGCCACTCAACGACAGTACATCCATTATGTAGCTGGATTCGCCCAGTTTTACGGCACCAGTCCGGAACACCTGGACCTGGAGGCCATTCGCCAGTACGAATTGTATTTATTGCATGACCGGAAGCTCTCGCCGGAAAGCATTAACACGTTTGTGAGCGCGGTTCAGTTTCTCTATCAGGTGACGTTGGAGATGCCCTGGGGAAAAGAGTGCTTCCCCCGCGTGCGGCGGGCGCACAAGCTGCCGGTCGTGCTCAGCCCCGAACAAGTTGCCGCATTTCTGGAGAATGTCCCCAGCCTGAAGTACCGTGCCGCGCTGATGCTGTGTTACGGCGCCGGGCTGCGGATTTCCGAAGCCGTGGCGCTGAAGATCAGCGACATCGATTCCCAACGCATGCTCATCCGCGTCGCGGAAGGCAAAGGCCGCAAGGACCGGTACGCCATGTTGTCCCCGCGCCTGCTGATGGTTTTGCGTTGTTATTGGCGGGCTGCCCGCCCACGCTATTTTCTGTTTCCGTCCTGGCGCCAAGGCCGGCACCTCACCGTCGGCGCCCTGTCGCAGGCCTGCCGCGATGCCGCCCGGCGCTCCGGCATGAGCAAACGAGTCACCGCCCACACCTTGCGCCACTGCTTCGCTACCCATTTACTGGAAAACGGCACCGACACGCGCGTCATTCAAGCCCTGCTCGGCCATACCCGAATGGACACCACCGCCCGCTATACCCGCGTCGGGGCTCACGTCGTAGCGGGAACCCGCAGTCCGCTGGACTCTCTGGTGGCGCCGCCCACTCCCGGGTCCCGCAAATAGCCCGGCATGTCCCGGCCAGCCTTAGAGCTGGCTGATATTTTTCGACTCCACGGCGCCGCCTATCGCGCTGCGCACCGCCTGCGCCGCTCGCAGTTGCGCGTCATGCGCGCGATTGAAGTCTGCCGCACCGCCACTCTCGGCGGCCACGTCGAACAATGCAGCCAGTGCTCACATTTCCGCATTGCCTATAACTCGTGTCGCAACCGGCACTGTCCCAAGTGTCAGAACACCGAGCGCGCCCGCTGGCTCCAGCGCCGCACCGCCGAACTGCTGCCGGTCCCCTATTTCCATGTCGTGTTCACCCTGCCGACCGAGTTGGCCACTATCGCCTTCTACAACCAAGAGCTGGTCTATGGGATGCTGTTCCGCCTCGCCGCCCAAACCCTGCTCGCCATCGCGGCTGACCCCAAGCATCTCGGCGCCGAGATCGGCTTCTTCGCGATTCTGCACACCTGGGGACAAAACCTGCTCTTCCACCCCCACCTGCACTGTGTCGTGCCCGGTGGCGGGCTGAGTCCAGACCGGCACTCCTGGATCAGCTGCCGTCCCGGCTTCTTTCTCCCCGTCCGGGTTTTGTCGCGTCTGTTCCGCCGCTTGTTCCTGGAAGCGCTCCAGCAAGCGTACCAAAGCGGCAAGCTCCGGTTCTTCGGTAAACTACAACCGCTCCAGCATCCTGCTCGGTTTGCCGCGTACCTGGCTCGGGCACGCCAAGCCGAATGGGTGGTCTATGCCAAACCGCCGTTCGGCGGCCCGCAGCAGGTGCTCGCCTATCTCGGCCGCTACACCCATCGCGTTGCCATCTCCAATCAGCGGCTGCTCGCCCATCAGCACGACACCGTCACGTTCCAGTGGAAGGACTATCGCCGCCACGGCCGCCAGAAATCGCGTGTCATGACGCTGGCCGCCGACGAGTTCATCCGCCGTTTCCTGGTCCATACTCTGCCCGATCGATTCCAGCGCATCCGCCACTTTGGTTTGCTGGCCAATCGCTATCGACGCGAAAAACTGGCGCGATGCCGTCAGCTGCTGCTCCATCCGATCACGAAGCTGCTGCCACCATCCGCAGCGTCCCGCGAACTCACCGCAAATTTCGCATGCTCATCCGAACTTCGTTGCCCGCGGTGCGGCGCCAGCCTCGTAGTCCACTCCCTCCCGCATTACCGCTGGCCGGCCCAACCACCAGACACCTCATGAGCATTCTCCGCCAACCCATTCTGATCCGCCACCGCCTGCCTTCACCCGCAGAAGACGTTCGAGTTGTGCCCGCCCGGTGTTCTCGTGCGGATCTCACCGCGGAAGCCACAACCTCTGGCGCAGCCGCCCTACCGAGGTTTCGGTTTCACCTGCGCCCATCCCCGCCAGAATTACCACTCCCCCTTCCGATTCCTTCACCCATTTCGCGCCAATCGACCATTCCTTCCCCATAGCCGGCCCCTGTGCTGCGGTTTAGTTCACCGCTCGGTCTCATCACTTTCGCGGCGCTCGGGCGTTCTGCGCTCCTCGGCCTCCACGCGCCGCGCAACTGATGAGACCTTTTTCA
>DATEGM010000442.1:0-10256 GCA_035280085.1 Terriglobales bacterium | reverse complement strand
CCAAACACTATGTGAGATCATCTGTTCTGCTGCAAGGCAGTTCGCCCCACATGCACGACATCCTCAATCTGATTACGCGGCATGGTTATGCGGTAGTGGCGCTTGCCGTCTTCCTGGAAGCAGTGGGCATTCCTGTGCCCGCAGCGCTGGCGCTGTTCGCCGCTGGAGTGGCCGGAGCCACGCACAAGCTGAGCCTTTCGGTGGCATTGCCCGCCGCCATCGTCGCCATGATGCTGGGCGATATCCCGCTCTTTCTTCTGGGACGGCGCACGGGATGGAGGCTGCTGGGCTACTTGTGCCGCATCAGCGCCAATCCCGAAAGCTGCATCCTGCGCTCCGCCGAGTCGTTCTATAAGCGCGGGCGATTGACCCTGGTGTTCGCCAAGTTCGTGCCCGGCATCAGCACCATGGCCGCGCCCCTGGCCGGCAGCATGAAGATGAAGCCGGGCCAATTCTTGCGCTTCGATCTGCTGGGCGTGAGCCTGTACGTGCTGAGCTATGGCGCTGCGGGGTTTATTTTCAGCGGCTTTGCCGAGGCAATTGCGCGGCAATTTCGCCTGGTAGGGCTGGGCGCCGAATATGCCTTGCTGGCCGCGGTTATCGGCTACATCGGCTACTATGCCTGGCGCTACTGGAAGCAGCGCGCTTACTCAGTGGTGCCGCGAGTGCCGGTGGAGGAAGTGGCCCGCCAGCTGGCGGCCAATCCTGGGCAGGTGCTGCTGGTGGACGTGCGCAGCCATGGTTATTACGACCCAGGCACCACGCGTATTCAGGGCTCGGTTCGCCTGGAGCCCAACAAGCTAAAGGAAGCTCTCCACGAACTGCCCACCGACAAGGACATCTATCTCTACTGCACTTGAACGCGGGAGGCGACCAGCGCCCGGGTGGCGCACTGGCTGATCGAGCAGGGCTTTCGCGCTTACGTCATCATTGGGGGCCTGCGCGCCTGGACCAAGGCCAGCCTTCCGCTTGAGCTGGTGCCCGACGACGACCTGGTTTTGCTGCCGAAATTCAGCTAACCCTGCGTAACTTGACTCCCCTGCTCAGGCGGGTTAAGTTCCGTACTTACACCAACATCAAGCTGCGGAGAGGCCAGGCGTGTCGCGCATTGTTACCTTCACCACCGATTTCGGGCTACAGGACCACTACGTCGGCACCATGAAGGGCGTGGTGCTCAACATCAATCCCGAAGCCTACCTGGTGGACATTTCGCATTCGGTGCAGGCCTTTGATGTGCTCGATGGCGCGCTGACCATTACCCAGGCCTACCGCTACTTCCCTTCGGAAACCATTCACGTAGTGGTGGTTGACCCCGGAGTCGGCACGGCGCGGCGGCCCATTCTGGTGACCACGGAAAAGCACATGTTCATCGCGCCCGACAACGGCGTGCTCTCCCTGGTTTACGAGCGCGAGAGCCGGCTTTCGGTGCGGCACATCACGGCCGAGCATTATTTTCTGCAGCCGGTAAGCGCCACCTTCCATGGCCGCGACATTTTTGCGCGCGCCGCCGGATACTTGAGCAAGGGCGTGGAAGCGGCTAAATTTGGCGAAGAGATCACCGATTTCGTGCGCTTCGCGGCGCCCAAGCCGAAGGCCATCAATGAGCGCACCTTGCGGGGCGTGGTGCTGAAGGTGGATAAATTCGGCAACATCGTGACCAACATCACGCCGCAGGATGCGCCTGCCCTGTTCCAGGCCACGCCGCCGCAGTTCAAAATCATGGTAGGCACGCACGAAGTCAGCGATTTGAAAGCGGCTTATGCCCAGGGTGCTCCCGGCCAGGTTTTCGCCATTCTGGGCAGCATGGGCTACCTGGAAGTGGCCGCCAATCGCGCCTCCGCCGCCGACCTGCTGGGCGCGAAAAAAGGCCTGGAAGTTGGACTGGTGTTGGAGGGGACGGGGTCGGCACAGACGGCTTCCTGAATTTGTAATTTGGTAATTGGTAATTTGTAATTTTGCGACCCCGCTCACGCAAATTACCAATTACAAATTACTCAATTACAAATCTCCCTCATCCGCCCTGTTTTTCCGCGGGCCTGCCATAACGCTCCATCTCCGTAGTCCATTCCAAAAAGCGCCGCAGGTTGTGGCGCTCGCGCCACATGAAGCCCCAGAATTCCAGGAAACCGATTTGCTGCATTTTGATGCCGCTGTAGGTTTCCATGCGCCAGCGCAGGTAGGGACTGCGCCAGGGGGCGAGGCGATGGCCGCGGCTGGCCCGCCAGAGGAATCGCAGCATGGAGGACATTGATGGAGAGTATAGCGTGAGAGGTGTATCCCGAATTGGCCCGCGCACCCGATCAGTCATCGGGGTCGGAGAATTGGTTCTACGTCGTACCGAGTCGTTTCCGTTAAAGCGGACCGGGCATGTTCCCCTCGGCTGCCCCGGCAGCCCGGGCCGGGTTTGCTATGGCGCAGCTACGCGGCTGATGCGGTTTCCGTGTCGGCCCGCTGCTGCACTGAGCTGAAGCGAGTTGCTCGGTTACGTCCAGATTACTAGTGTGCAGGAATCAATGAGTACTCTCGAGCTATTTTAAGCTTAAGCGCGAAGCGGTAATCTCGTCTCAATCTCGCCGTCCTCGGGCGTGGGTTTCTGAAAGGAAGAAAGCATGCAGGAACTGCTCCAGAACGTTTGGATGAACGATGACGGCCAAGACATCGCTGAATATGCGGTGATGCTGGCGGTGATTCTTGTGATTGTGGTGGGCACCGTCCGCTTGATCGGTTCGCAGGCTAACAACGTCTTCTCGCAGACGGCCAGCGCGCTTGGTGGATAACTGTTATCCAGCTTAGTACGAGATAAATAGTGGACGACGTATCTGTTTGGCGTCGCTACCAAAACGCCTTCCCGACAAGGGAAAAGGCCCAGTAAAGGCGCCGAGTGTTGGTTTTTTTTGTGCGATTCTTCTCTACTCCACGCTGCTAACGAGGAAACATGACCGCAGCTGCATGCGACACCCTGGAAGTAACTGCCGGCCGAGCCCACGTGCCCAGCACGCTGGATGAATTTGACATACCCGGGAACCTGCTCGAAGAACTGGCCCTTAAAATTCTTTTCCTGGCCGGGCAAATGTCGGTGCTCGATCTTTCCGCGCGCATGCGCGTCTGCTTCCCGGTGGCCAATGAGCTGTTCCAGCGGCTGCGCAAGGAGCAACTATGCGATGCGGTTGGCATGCTGGGCAACGTGTACCGTATCGCCATCAGCTCCTCCGGCCGGGCACGAGCGATGGAGTTGCTGGCGTTGAATCAGTACACCGGACCCGCGCCCGTGTCGCTCGACAGTTACATACAGCAAATCCGAGCCCAAGGGGTGCACAATTTCGAGGTCCATCCGGAGGATCTCGCACGAGCCTTCGAGAACCTTGTACTTGATGAGAAGACGCTGTATCAGCTCGGAACTGCCATTAATTCGGGTCACTCCATTTTTCTCTATGGGCCAACGGGGACAGGAAAAACCACGATAGCAGCGACGCTTTCTAAAGTGTTTGCCGAACAGCGGGTCTGGCTGCCCTTCGCGGTGGAGGTGGAAGGGCAGATTATCACCGTTTACGATCCGGTAATTCACAGAAAAGTAAAGGATGTGCCGCCAGAAGTTGATGAACGCTGGGTGCTGTGCGAGCGTCCGGCGGTTCAAGTGGGTGGTGAACTGACCATTGACATGCTGGATCTTCAGTTCAACCCCGTCACCAGATTCTATGCCGGCCCGGTACAGATGAAGGCCAATTGCGGCATCCTCGTGGTGGACGATTTCGGCCGGCAACGGCTGCGGCCGGATGAGCTTCTTAACCGCTGGATCGTGCCTCTCGATCGCAGAACCGATTTCCTCACCTTGGCGGGCGGCAAGAAAATCGAGATTCCGTTCGAGCTTGTTGTCGTTTTCGCCACTAACATACATCCAGAAGAACTGGCCGATGAAGCCTTTCTGCGGCGCCTGCAGACAAAAATCAGGATAGGAACTGTTACTGAGGAGCAGTTTCATGAGATCTTTCGCCGGGTCTGCAGTGGAGTTGGACTGCAATGTGATCCTGAGATGGTGACCCAGCTTATCGGTTTGATCCGCACCCGCCTGAAGCAGCCTTTGCGAGCCTGTTACCCGCGCGACATTGTCAACCAGGTCTGTTGGGCGGCAAAGTATGAAGGCAAACCGCCCAAGTTCGAGGCGGCCTCTCTCATGCGTGCCGTTGAGGGTTACTTCTTACCGCCAAAATCAGATGAGGAAAACTGAGATAGCGGCGGGTGCTAGTGGTGCTTGCCCGATTAGGGAGGCCACTCTGTCGCCACTCCGCGCTTAGTCTCCTGCAGTGATTCTCAATGGCCAGCCTGGGCGTAGAGTGCCGGCTGTTGGACCTGGTTCAGCAGCTCGAGCACTGGCTGAAAACGTCCATTAGCCAGAAGCTCTTCTAAACGGCTTTCCATCTTCTGCAGGCCGGTGTAATGACGAAAGCGTGATTTCCATCCGGCTTGCAGTCGCGGCTGCGAGGGGTCAAGCTCCCAAGGATGGAAGTAAACCATTACGGGTAGGCGATCTTTGTGATGAATGTTTCTGACTGCCCAGCGTGTGAAGCCCATTGGCAGTACACGCAGGTATCCTCCTCCGGCCACGGGCAGGTTCTGCCCGGCAAGTCGCACCGTCGCAGGCGGGAATTCCCATATGCTGTCGCCGGACGGTAGCCGGCGCTGGTGGATGCCACGCGGGGCGTCGGGAATCCCATAGAGGTCATGGCGAACGGGAAAAATGCTGGAGTCGTACTTAAATCCCAGCTCGGCCAGGATTTCCAGCGCCCACAGCGACTGCCGGGTGATCGAGAAGGTGGGGGCGCGAAAGCCTACTACAGACACCCCAGCCGCATCCTCTATGGCCTGGCGCGCTTGTTTGACGTCTTCGCGGAACTCGGCCGGGGACAGGGTCGTAATGCGACGGTGCCAGTAGCTGTGGCACGCGATTTCGTGCCCCGCCTCCGCGACTTCCCGCACCAGAGCAGGCTCGCGCTCGGCTACCCAACCTAAAACGAAAAATGTGGCCCGACAGTGGTAACGGTTAAGCAGCTCAATCACACGCTCAGTATTTTGACACACCCTTGAAGGGAAGCTCGGCCATTGTGAACGAGGAATATGGTGCGCAAAAGCTTCGACGTGGTAATAGTCCTCCAAATCCACGCTCAGGGCGTCGCAGATTCCGTTGGGTTCGCCTGATTCTGCCACCGAAGCTCCCTCTCGGAGGAGCGGTTCTGTTCTTATATCCATTGCTAAAGTGCTATGAGGGTTGAGCTTGCGTAAACTGCCCAAATGCCCGACCACGGCTTCCAACTGGCTACTCCTTGCACGCCATGGCCCATTTGCGGGGCGGTTCAACACCCCGCTGCTTCGGGTTTACGTAGAGGGCAAAAGCGGTGCAACGCCCCACAGGCGAGAAAGTTTTTGCGGTTATTTCGCACAATTTTTCATTGACATGTTCGGCATGTCTGTTTAATCTTCATTCGCCCGCAACTCGCATCTCTTTCCTTATCAACCAGACTTGGAGTAGGCCATGCTGTCTCCGAAGTTTGAATCTCCCGCCAACGTACTCGTCGTTGATGACGAACAGACTATGCAAAACTACACCCGGGCGCTCTTGGAACCTGAGGGTTACCAGGTGGAAACCGTCAGCAGCGGCGCCGACGCTCTATTTCGCGTGCGGCGGGGGCAATCGCCGGATGTGGTGTTGTTGGACATGCTCATGCCCGGGCTAAACGGCCTGCAGACATTAGAGCAGATGCACCAGGTAGATCCGGCGTTAAAAGTCGTCATGCTGTCTTGCGTGAGCGACAGCCGCAAGATAGTTGAGGCCATGCGCCTGGGGGCCGCCGACTACATAAGCAAGCCCTTCCGCAAAGATGACCTGCAAAACGTACTCCAGCCCTTGCTCGTTGCCCCAACGCGCCAGCAACACTCTACTGGAGAACTAACCGAAGATCTCGGGGAGGGAGTTTTCTTCGTGACCGCCACTCCGGAGATGCACAAGCTACGGGCCCAGGCGGAACTGGTCGCCCAGGTTGACATACCGGTTTTACTGCTGGGCGAAAGCGGTACGGGTAAGGAGATATTTGCCCGCATCATTCACGCGGTGTCGCCCCGCGTCCATGGACCATTTCTGAAGGTAAATTGCGCTGCTCTTCCGGAAGACCTGCTGGAGAGCGAGCTGTTCGGCTATGAGCCCGGCGCTTTCACCGGGGCAACGCAGGTCAAACCCGGTAAGTTTGAGCTGTGCAATAAGGGAACCATCCTGCTCGACGAGATAGGCGAAATGTCACCAAATCTGCAGGCTAAGCTGCTTCACGTCCTGCAAGATCAGCAGTTCTCGCGATTGGGCGGCCGCTCGGTAATTCATACCGATGTCCGCGTGATCGCTGCGACGAACGTGCCTATTAAGCAAGCGATCGCTACTAAGAGACTACGGGAGGATCTCTATTACCGGCTAAGCGGTTTTACATTTCGCCTGCCGCCGCTGCGTGAGCGCAAGGCCGATATCGCCATATTGCTGCGTCATTTTATGGCCACCCTGGCTGAACGCTATGCCTGTCCCGCTTTGCCCATTTCCCCAGCGGCATTGGAAGCCTGCGTGAGTTATCCGTGGCCGGGTAATGTGCGCGAGATGGAAAATTTCATCAAGCGCTGCCTGGTCCTTCAGGAATTCACTCCACCAATGGAGCAGACGTCTGGGGTTTTCCGACCTCGGGCCGCAGAGAGTGTTGCTGGGAGCGGATGTCAGTTGAACGGGCTAAAATCGGTGGCAAGATCCGCTCGAGAAGATGCTGAAGTTAGCGCCATTATCCGCGCCTTAAAGGAAACAAACTGGCATCGCAAGCAAGCCGCTGAACGTCTCGAAATCAGCTATAAGGCCTTGCTGTACAAAATACGGGAGTACGCGATCGAAGCTCCTACCGGGTGCTGATGCGCTGCCTGGCTTGAGAACAAGCTTCCTCTCATCCTGCCTGCGTCGCCCTGCTCGCGACCCGAATCAGCGACCGTCTTCCAGGCATTGGCACAAGCGCATTGCCTGCTGTGTCTTGCTTCTCACAGGCGACGCATGCTCATGGTTCAATTCCGCCGCCAGAATGTTAACCCCTGTCAATAGCCAAAAAGTGGGGGTTGTAACAGTATTTTCATAGCATTGCAGGGCTACACTCGATGCTATACTTCGCTGGCTCCCCGCTGTGACGCCCGACTCAGGCCAGGGGCAAAGGAGTGAGGCATACTGATGTTGGAAATTGTGCTGCTCGACGGCCATCATAGATATTTTCGAGCCGCGGTCCTCAAGCATCGAGGGTACCGCGTGTTCACGACCGAGCACGTGGTTGAAGTATGCTTGCGCTGGGCTCGAGGCGGTTGCGCCGCGTTAATTATTGGCCCACACGTCCCATGGAAAGATGTAGCAACGCTCTGTGATTGGATAAAGATCAACAGTCCTGAAAAACCGATCATGCTCCTTAGCGATCACCGCAACGGAAAGTGGCCTGCTCGCATAGAGGTCGTTCCCACGCAACCGGTGCAAGCGCTGGCGGAAAGATTGCAGGTTTTGCTGCCGCACGCCTGCGAGCAGAACCGCCGCGTCGAAATGGCAGCGATTCGCACCAGAAACGCTCTCGGGATCTCTTCCCGCGGCCGCAATTCGTGAGGCTTGGCGGACGGTCATCATTGACCGGTGCGCGCCGATTGGGAGACAATTTACATCCTTGAAGTACTACTGGAGTCGATTTTGGGCCGACTCGACCCGCTGCGAAGCTGCCTGACCGGCTTCATCTCATGATAACTGTTGTCTCCGGCATACCGCGTTCTGGCACTTCCCTGATGATGCAGATGATGTCGGCAGGGGGAATGCCTGTGTTAACCGACGGGCAGCGTTCCGCCGACGACAATAACCCTCGTGGTTACTTCGAATTGGAGGCAGTGAAATCGCTGGCCCGCAACCAGGACGTCCTTGCTCAGGCCGAAGGCAAGGTGGTGAAAGTAATATCTTCCCTTTTGCCCAGCTTGCCCAAACATCTTGAGTACCGGGTTATCTTTATGTGCCGCCCGCTCGAAGAAGTGGTTTCCTCTCAGAATCGCATGCTGGAGAGACTGGGTAAGGAGGTGCCACCGACCCCGACCGGCGCGGTGATTGCCGCCTTCCAGGAGCACCTGCGGAAGGTTAGGTCGTGGCTGAGCCAGCAGCCGAATATCAAGGTCCTCTACGTGGACTACCCCGCTATAGTCCAGGCACCGGAAGAACAAGTTGCCAAGATTTGCGCTTTTTTGGGAGGTGAGCTCGACGGCGCAGCCATGATCCGCCAGATTGAGCGCTCCCTTCACCGCGAGAAATCCGGCTCAATCGCCATTAGTGCAACAACGCCGTCACCTCAAACATAGCCCTTTTCCTTACTTGATCTCCTCAACCCCCGTCCTTAAAGACCAGCAGATTCAACAGGCCCCCTGTCCAAAGCGGTAAAATATTGCATACTTTTGCCTCACCGGCATGGAGGGGTGGACTACCCTGATTTTCCAGGCATGGTGCAAAAATTTTCATGTTGGCCCAGAAGTGGGAGAAGTGCCCGGGAATGCATGATCCCGCGGTGCAGCCGCAAAAGCGCCTTTCAGCGGTCTTTCCCCTAAAGTTACCTGCAGGTAGGGCTATAAGGGTTCAAAATTACAAAGGCATACGGAGCTAATTGGCAACAGCTGCAGACTCTAAAGTTGGTACCTGGATTGCATCAGTTGCCCTACGGAGGGTGAATAATGTCTGTACAGGCTCAAACAGTGACGGGAATGGCGGGCGACCTGAAGCAGAAGATCGAGACGCGCAGGGCCCAGGTCGGCGTCATTGGGCTAGGCTACGTTGGCCTGCCCCTGGCGCTGCTTTTCAGCGAACAGCGGTTTCCTGTAACCGGTTTCGACATTGACCAGCGGAAGGTGAAAACGCTGGAGCAGGGCGGCTCTTACATTTATCGCATCACGTCTGCCGAGATTCAGCTGGCACGCCAGCAGGGTTTTAAGGCCACCTTCGATTTTTCCCAGCTCGAACAAATGGACGCGGTCGTTATCTGCGTGCCCACCCCGCTGAATGAATATCGCGAACCTGACCTGAGCTACATTGTTAAGACCGCCGAAGCCATCGCCCCCCACGTGCGCCCAGGCCAGTTGATTGTGCTGGAGAGCACCACTTATCCGGGCACCACGGAAGAAGTACTGATCCCGATACTTGAGCGCAACCCGGGCAGTTTGAAGGCGGCGCGCAATGGTTCGGAAGCAGGCGATTTCTATGTCGCCTTCTCGCCGGAACGTGAAGATCCGGGCAACGATACCGTGGCCCGGCACGACATTCCCAAGGTAGTGGGCGGGCTCGATGTTCAGGCCGCCGCTCTTGCCTCCGCTCTCTACGGCTCTATTTTCGCCCGCACGGTGCCGGTCTCCACTCCCGCAGCCGCGGAGATGACCAAGCTGCTGGAGAATATCTATCGTTGCGTCAATATCGCCCTCGTTAACGAGCTCAAGTTGCTCTGCCTTCGTATGGGAATTGATATTTGGGAAGTCATCGCAGCAGCTTCCACCAAGCCCTTCGGCTTTCACCCCTTCTATCCCGGCCCAGGATTGGGCGGGCACTGCATTCCCGTGGATCCCTATTACCTTTCCTGGAAAGCCAAGGAGTTTGATTTCCAGACGCGATTCATCGAATTGGCCGGCGAAGTCAATACCGCCATGCCCTACCATGTGCTGGCCTCGGTCGCTGAGGCTCTAAATCGCCAGAAGAAAGCTTTAAACGGGGCCAGGGTCCTCGTTCTGGGCGTCGCCTACAAGAAGGACATTGACGACCTGCGCGAATCGCCCTCCTTGACCATAATTGAACTGCTGCAGAAGCAGGGCGCGACGGTTTCCTACCACGACCCGTATTTCCCCTTTGTCGGCAAGGGCCGCAGGTACGACCTGCAGATGAAGCGCGCGGAGTTGGATAATTTCGGCCAGTACGATTGTGTCCTGATCGTGACCGACCATTCCGACTACGACTACGCCCGCATCGTACGCGAATCGCAGCTGGTGGTAGACACACGCAACGCGACCCGCGGCATTACGGCGCCGAACCTGGTCCGCTGCTGATTATTTCGTTAGCTGAAAGTCTCACTTATGTGTGGAATTGTCGGTTACGTAGGCAGTAAACGTGTTGTGCCGCTGATACTGGACGGTCTGAAGCGGCTGGAGTATCGCGGCTACGATTCGGCGGGCATCGCGGTGGCGGGCAACGGCGA
>DATEGM010000441.1:0-3077 GCA_035280085.1 Terriglobales bacterium | reverse complement strand
GAAGGGCCGCTACGCCTGGCTGCAGGTGGCGCGTGGCGAGGTTTCGCTGAATGGAACCACGCTCAAAGCCGGCGACGGCGCCGCCGTGGAGCATGAAGCCGCGCTGGAGATTGCCGGCCGCTCGCCCAGTTCGGAATTTCTACTGTTTGATTTGGCATAAACACCTGCAGGCGTCATCCCGAGGGCCTTCAGGCCCGACGGATCTCGCGTGCAGCGCGACGGCACTTGCTTCAGGAGGAGAGAAGTATGATTCGCAAACTGCTGCACACCAATAACGACCCCGTGCTCACCGTCGTCCGCCTGGTCCTGGGTGTAGTCTTCTTCGCCCACGGAGCCCAGAAAATGCTGGGCTGGTTTGGCGGCTACGGCTACACCGCGACCATGGGATTCTTCGAGCACAACGGCATTCCCGCGGTGTTCGCCTTCCTGGCCATCGCCGCCGAATTCTTTGGCGGAATCGGGCTGCTGCTCGGGCTTCTCAGCCGCGTGGCCGCCTTCGGCATCACCTGCAACATGCTGGTCGCAATCGCCAGCTTGCATCATCGTTTCGGCCTGTTCATGAACTGGACTGGCCAGCAGAAAGGCGAAGGTTTCGAGTTTCACCTGCTGGTTCTGGCGATTACGTTCCTGATCATGGTCCGCGGCGCCGGCGCCTTATCGCTGGATCGTCTGCTAACCCGAAGTTCCTCAACCGAAACCCAATCCAGGCCGCTAGCCAAGGCGGTGTAATTTCTTCGGTCCTACCCAGGATCGGCAGAGACGTTGCTTGCAACGTCTCGGCTCCGCATCGGGGAGACGTAACAAGTTACGTCTCTACCACTGGCCTTGTGGCGCGGGCGCCCTCGCCCGCGATCGGCTCTGCCTGCCGCCGCCGAAGCCATCGTGCGCGTGCCTCTACTTTCCGAGGCTGCGCCTGAGTTGCTGACCCCTGACTCCCGACTCCTGACTACTTTCTTACTTCCACTTCCACCTTCACTTCCGGGGTCGCAACTGCGACCGTGCCATACAGCGGTCAACGTCCCTTGAACGCCCCAATCAGGCGTTCCCCCTCCTGCTGATTCACTCCGTCCAGCCGGAACTTCACATGCACGGAATTGAACAGGCTCACGTCCCGCCGCACCGGCCGCGAGCGGTCCTGGATACTGGAGATCTCTACCGCCACCTTCTTCAGCGGCAATTTCTCGTCCCTGGCGATCACCTGCATCAGTTCCACTCCACAGGCTGCTACCGCCGCCAGAAAAACTTCCACCGGCGTGATCTCCTCTCCCGGGCACCCATTCTGCTCCGGCCCGTCCACCACCACGTGATGGTTGCGGGCTCTGCACAGCACCCGCCCAAATGTGTCTGTCGAAGCCGCACTCACCGTATACCGCCGCACCTCCGCCATGCTCCCTCCGCAAAACACCTGCTTATTGTAATTACTGCTTAAACAGAAATTGATGATCTCTGTGCCTCTGTGTCTCTGTGGTAAAACTCCTGCCTTACAGCTCTACATTCCTGAGCCGCAGCGAATTCGTGATCACCGAGACGGAACTGAAGCTCATGGCCGCGGCGGCAATGATCGGGCTGAGCAGTACTCCAAAGAACGGGTAGAGCACACCCGCCGCCAGGGGCACGCCCAGCGAGTTGTAGATGAAGGCGAAGAACAGGTTCTGCCGGATGTTGCGCATCGTGGCCTGGCTCAGGCGGCGCGCCCGCAAAATTCCGCGCAGGTCACCTTTGACCAGCGTCACACTGCCGCTCTCCATGGCTACGTCCGTGCCGGTGCCCATGGCAATTCCGACCTCCGCCTGGGCCAGCGCCGGCGCATCGTTAATGCCGTCGCCCGCCATGGCCACCACCCGGCCCTGCGCCTGCAGTCGCCGCACCGCTTCCGATTTTTTCTCCGGCAGGACCTCCGCTTCGAATTCTTCGATGCCCAGCCTCCGCGCTACCGCCTCCGCCGTCGCCCGGCTGTCTCCTGTGAGCATCACCACGCGTACGCCCGCGGCGCGCAGTTCGCTGATTGCCTGCGGCGTGGATTGCTTGATAGGATCGGCAATTCCAATCACCCCTGCCGGCTGGCGATCCACTGCCACCAGAATCACCGTCTGCCCCTCTTTGCGCAACGACTCGGCGCGTGAGAGCAGGCCGGCGTCTTCGATACCGAGTTCGCCGAACAGCCGCTCGTTCCCCGCCGCCACTTCTCTGCCACCCACCCGGCCCGTAACGCCCCGTCCCGTGAGATAGCGGAATTCTTGCGCCTCGGCCAGCGGCAGTTTTCGCCCTTGGGCGGCCCGCACCAGCGCCGCAGCCAGCGGATGTTCGCTGCCCCGCTCCAGGCTGGCTGCCAGACGCAGCAATTCCGCCTGCTCCACAGACTCCGCCGGTAGCACCGACATCACCCGCGGCTTGCCCTCGGTGAGTGTGCCGGTCTTGTCCACTACCAGCGTGTCCACCTTCTGCAGAATCTCCAGCGCTTCCGCGTTTTTGATCAGCACCCCGGCGCGCGCTCCCCGCCCTGTTCCCACCATGATGGCCACCGGCGTGGCCAGTCCCAGGGCGCAGGGGCACGCGATGATGAGCACCGCCACCGCATTGACAATGGCGTATGCGAAGCGGGGCTGCGGGCCAAAGATCGCCCAGCAGATAAATGTGGCCACCGCGATGGCAATCACCGCCGGCACAAACCAGGCCGAAACCCGGTCAGCAATTCGCTGAATGGGGGCGCGGCTGCGCTGCGCCTGGCTCACCAGTCGCACTATCTGCGCCAGCAGGGTTTCGCTGCCTACCCGCTCTGCCCGCATCACCAGCGCGCCGGTGCCGTTCACCGTCGCGCCCACCACTCGGCTGCCGGGCCCCTTCTCCGCCGGAATGGGTTCGCCGGTGATCACGGATTCATCCACCGCGCTCGTGCCTTCCAGCACTACTCCATCCACAGGCACTTTTTCCCCTGGCCGCACCCGCAAGCGGTCGCCGGGCTGCACACGATCGAGCGTGACGTCCTCTTCGCCGCCGTCTTCCCGCAGGCGGCGCGCAATTTTCGGCGAAAGATCCAGCAAAGCCCGAATCGCGCTGGAAGTCTGGCTGCGCGCCCG
>DATEGM010000440.1:0-9979 GCA_035280085.1 Terriglobales bacterium | reverse complement strand
ATCATCTTTTTCTCTTTGCCGCGGATTCACAACGTAACCTGGTTCAGCGGCGCTTTCGCTCTCATTGGGTTGTGTTACGGGGGCGGCTTCGGCACCATGCCTTCGTTCACGGCTGATTTCTTCGGCGCCAAGTTTATGGGCGGCATCTACGGCATCATTCTGCTGGCGTGGGGAGCGGCGGCAATTCCCTCCCCCATCATGATTGCTCGCCTGCACCAGGCTACCGGGCGCTTTGATACCGCCGTCTACGTGATTGCCGTGGTTATGCTGTTCTCTTTGGTGTTGCCGCTGATCGCGCGACGCCCCACCAAGGTTCCAGCTTCCACTGCCGCCGCGCCCGGCGCCGTGGCTGCAAGTTAACTCCGGCTTCGGCCGCAGGGCTGCCGGTGCTTGCCTCATTCTTGAGCCTCGGCAGCCACCGTTTTCCCCGAACCGAAGGGCAGCCCCTTCTTTTCTGGCCCAAGCGCAATCACCAGAGCGGTAAGAGTGAACAGAATCAGCATGGAAAATCCCAGAGACTGGGTGTAACTAAACCGTTCGGCAAAAATGGATTCGACATAGGCAACGGCCGAGGCGCACAGCACTCCGAGTTGATAGGCGAATCCAGGGAAAAATCCGCGCAGTTGATCGGGAGAGAGTTCGTTGATATGAGCGGGGATAATGCCCCAGGCTCCCTGCACCATAAACTGCATCAGGAACGCACCCAGCGCAATGATCGCCACGTGCGGTTGCAGAATCCAGAGCGGAATCAGAATCACGCCTATAACGATGGCGGTAATCATTGCTCGCCGGCGCCCGAAGGCGTCGGAGAACAAGCCAAACGCCAGGCCGCCTAAGATGGCGCCCACCATGGAAATGATCGTGATGGACGCAATGGCGTGTACGTCAAACTGGTAGTGGCGCCGCAGGAATGTGGGATAAAGGTCTTGTGTGCCGTGGGAAATGGAGTTCATGCCCGCCATCAGCACCACCAGGTAGGCAAATAATTTCCAGTTCTTCCCAAGAGCGCGGCGGTAGGTGCCCCAGTCGGTGCGCGATTCGTGCCACACCTGGCTCTCTTTTACCTTGGAGCGAATGAATAAGGCCAGCAGGGCGGGCAGTCCGCCGATGAAAAACATTGGTCGCCAGCCCCAATGAGGAAACACGAAAAAATAGACCACCGCCGCCAGCAGGTAACCGGTGGCGTAGCCTTCCTGCAGCAGGCCGGAAATCCAGCCCCGCGACTTGGCCGGTATGGACTCCATGGCCAGCGACGCTCCCACACCCCACTCCCCGCCCATGCCAACGCCGTAGAGGAGGCGCAAAGCGAGAAAAATCGCATAACTCGGGGCCAGGCCAGAAAGCACCTCTATCACCGAGTAGAAAATCAGGTCAATCATCAGAGGAATGCGCCGGCCGTAGCGGTCGGCCAGCAGGCCGAAAATCAGCGCTCCCACCGGGCGCGTTGCCAGGGTGGCGGTCAGGGTAAGGGCAATCGCGGGGATGGAGCGGTGAAACTCGGTGGCCACCGCCGGCAGCACCATCACCAGGATGAAGAAATCGAAGGCATCCAGCGTCCATCCCAGGAAGGCGGCCACGACGGCATTGCGGCGGTTGGCCCGCTCCTCGCGTGAAACAGCTGCATCTGCCATCGTTTCCCCCGTTCTTTGTGCGGCGACCACACTAGGCGGGAACAGCTTAACAAAAGCTTAAGCCCGCCAACTGACGCTTGCCGCAACGCCCGGTTAAGCTCGGATTAATCTTTCCTGCGGTACCCTTCGCACTTCGGTTGCATGTCGTTAACCTGTGCCACAGGGATCAAAAATGAGAGGCAAGCAACGCAGAGTTCGCCGCGAGGTTCCTTCGTTCAACTTGGTCCGCCACCAAAGGCGTTTTTGGCCGCTGTCCATTCTTGCTTTCCTGGTTTTAAGTATTGGGCTTGCGGCCCAGGAGATCCCCGCTAACGAGGAGTTCCAGCCACTGGTGCTGGTGCGCATTATCCCCCTGCCCGGCGCCGAGGGGCGGTTCGATCACATGACTGTGGACGTCAAGAGCGGCCGCATCTTTGCCGCAGTCTATGGCAACGATACCGTGGAAGTCATGGATGTTCACAGGGGCAGGCGCATTCACACCATCAGTGGCGGCCTGAACGAACCCCAGGGAGTGGCCTATATCCCGGAAAGCAACCGTATTGTGGTCTCCAACAGCGGCAGCGGCGCCTGCCAGATTTTTGATGGCGATACTTACAGGCCAATTGGCACCGTCAAGTTCCCCGATGATGCCGACCAGTTGCGCTACGACCCCGCCAGCAAACGTGTGTATGTGGGCTACGGAGATGGCGCAGTGGGCGCCTTCGACGCCGCCACCAATCAGCGCGTCGGACAGGACTTCGCACTCGGCGCACATCCCGAGTCTTTCCAGCTGGAACCGGGCGGCTCGCGCATTTTTGTCAACCTCGCCTCCATCGATCAAGTCGCCGTACTTAACCGCGCTACCGGCAAAGTCGTAAAGTGGCAGCTCGAAGAGGCCGGTACCAACTTTCCCATGGCACTGGACGAGCAGCATCGCCGCGTGTTCGTCGCCGCGCGCAGGCCGGCGCGCCTGCTGGTGCTGGATATGGATTCCGGGAAACTCATCGCGAGCTTACCGGGCGCGGCGGACACCGACGATATGTGGTACGACGCCACCCGCAAGCGCATTTATGTTCCCAGCGGTGAGGGATTCATCTTCGTATACCAGCAGGTGGATGCCGATCACTACGCGCGCATCGCCAAGATTCCCAGCGCTATCGGAGCCCGCACCAGCGCCTACTTCGGGCAGGTGGGAAAGCACAACAGTCTCTATGTGGCGGTTCCGGCGCGCGCCAACCGGGGCGCGGAGATGTGGGTGTACGAAACCCGCGATTGAGGACGCAAGCGTGAAGCCTTACGCTACGTCAGGGGATGCGATAAATGGCTGCCGCGCCGGCGGAACTTGCCAGAGCTCCTGCATTCAAGGCCGACTTCACCTTGCTGCTGGGGACATAAACAATATCTCCCGGGTTCATCGGAATATCGGCCGCCTTCGCGCGCAGCAGATCCTTCATAGGCACGGAAAGCTCCGTCAGCCCTGTGGGCGTACGTCGCACCATCTTCGTTCCCGACACTGCCGCCAGGTGAGTTGGTCCGCCCGCAGCCGCCAGAACCTGCAGCAGGGTCACTCCACCGCTGGAGTTCAGGGCATATCCACCGGGCTTATTCACTTCTCCCAGCACGTACACGATGCCCGCCTGCGGCACCACCACCGTGTCCCCAGGCTGCAGTTCGACATTGGCGTGGGCCATCTGCGCAGGATCGTTAGACAAGTGAACCGTAGTCAGCTCGTCGGTATTGCGATGTGAAACCGTAATGGTATTCGAGGCCTTCTCCGTCAGCCCGCCTGCCGCTTCCAGGACGTCGAGCAGCCGGTGCGGTCCCAGCACGGAAAAAACTCCCGGTTTCGCCACTTCGCCTGCCACAGAAATTTCGCTGTTCGTGTATTCCTTCACGAACACCGAGACCTGCGGCTCCTTGACTATACGTTTTTCCTGCAACTGCTGGCTGATGGCCTGCTGCGCCTGGTCGCTGCTGAGGCCGGCAATATGAACATAACCAACCAGTGGCAGTGAAATATTGCCGTCACTTCCTACGCGCGTGTGGCCGGAGAGGTCAGGCGCGCCGTACACCGTCACGTCCAGTTCGTCCCCCGGCCCGATCACCAAGGAGGAGTCCCGCCTGGCGACGGTTGACATGGTTACCGTAGCCGGCGCTGTGGCTGCCGCACTTACGGCATCCCTGGCCGAAACCTGCTCAGCCGATGGAACGGCTTGGGCTTGAGTGGTTGCCGGAAATCCTATTAAGCCAACAATGCAAGCACACGTAAGCGCGAAGACAAACTGCTGGGCACAATTTTTTCTCATGGCTTTGTGGCGCATTCTAAGCCGGAACCTGCCACCGTACAAGGCACAATTCTTGTGACAGGTAATGTTCGGCCCGAATGCCAATTATTTTTTGTCAGCGCAAGGAAAGTAGGGATCCGTTTGACCCGGGCGCAGGCGATCGAACACTGAGGACTCCACCAGCTTGTAGTCATTGGGCGCAGCACTCAGTTGGTGATGCTGCCATTGCATCAGCCCATAATCCTTCACCAGGTAATAGAGTTCCTTGTCGCGGCAGGAATCGTAGTCGTCGCCACAGTTATAGCGATAGCTCACCACCACGGTGGGTACGCTTCGCCCCAACGCCTTCCAATTCATGGGATAAGGGCCCCAAACTTCATTCACACCTTTGCGCAAGCTCTTCACCGTGTAGTCTGAGCAACTGGAGAATACCCGGTAGCGGGTGTCTGGCACCGTGATGACCGCATCCTTGCCACCTGTTAACGCTAGGCAGCGCGGCGCCAGCGGCTCATTCTTGCCTTCGAACTCTTTAAAACTGGCCGGGCTGCTCCAGCCGTTCTCCGTAATCCACAAATAGATATACCGCCTGTCGTAAAGCTGAATGTCCCAGGGCCACCCCTTGGCACTCTTGGTCCAATAAAAACGGTCACCCAGAACAGTGGTGTACAGGGGATTGTGATTGCCTTCCGCATGCAGGGAAGTATCGCGCGGAGTGAACCAGTGCAACATATCTTCTTCTCCCGCGGGACACAGGAGTTCGGTTCCGGGCAGATTGGCCGGTGGAGCCGTTTTCGGCGGCCGCCGCACGCAACCTGCCAGCAGCAGAAGAAGGAGAAAGGAAAGGCCCCGCCGCATCTCTCTCCAGCATACCCCGTTGCCGCCCTTTCCTGCCTGCCGCGGGGACGACCGAAGCCGTCATTACTTTAGCTAACCCGAAGGGCGCCGCCACGCCATTTATCTCTTCCCTTCAAGGCTTTACTATCCAACAATAGCTGTACCCATGCACCAGCAAGCCATGGTTTCGACCCCAGCCAGCACCAGTCGCGTGTTGGAGCGCTATTTCGAAGTAGCGCTTTACCTGCTGCTGGTGGCCGGTTTCGCCACCCTGGCTTCCACCGGCAAACTGGACCTCCCCTCCGTCGTGCTGGTAGGCCTGGTCCTGATATTTCGCGGCTATCTGGTCGCCCAGGGGCGGCAGGTGGTTATTTCCGACAAAATAGCCTCCCTGCTGACCCTGATTTACGTCCTCTTTTATGCCGCTGATTTCTTTCTACTGGCCCGAAGTTTTGTTACAGCCACCGTTCACCTGGTGCTCTTCGCTTTGGTGGTAAAGCTCTTCTCCGTGCGTCGCGAACGCGACCATCTCTACTTGGCCGTGCTCTCCTTCCTCATGGTCCTGGCCGCGGCGGTGCTAACCGTGGACAGCATGTTTTTTGCGGCTTTTTCTGTCTTTCTGCTGGTGGCGGTAACCACCTTCATCCTCATGGAGATGCGGCGTTCTTCTGCAAGCGCTTACGTACGCGCTCGGGAGAGCGCAGGCGCGTCCCGTAGCCTCGGCTGGTGGCTGTTCGCTGCCGGACCTGTTTTTCTGGTCCTAATCCTGCTGGGTGGCGCCGCTATTTTTTTCTGTGTTCCGCGCGTTTCCACCGGCTATCTGGGCGCCTATGCTCCCGGTGGCCAGCTTGCCACAGGCTTTAGCGACAGTGTTCGGCTGGGGCAGATTGGCGAAATCCAGCAATCCGACTCGGTGGTCATGCACGTTCAAATTGAGGGAGATAGCACTGGCGCCTATGACCTCAGGTGGCGTGGCGTAACCCTCAGCCTGTTCGACGGGCGCAACTGGAGCAATCCTTTGCCCGAGGTTGTTGTACCCCGCACCCGCGAAGGCCAGTTTTCCCCGCACACGCTGGACGAGAACCCCAGGCACGGTTCTCTGCTCCCTCGTACCATCCGTTACCACGTGCTTATGGAGCCCATCGGTACCAGCGTCTTCTTTGTGGCTGGCCGCCCCGTTTCGCTAATTGGCCCGTATCGCCAGATCGCCCAGGATGCCGCCGGCGCTCTCTACAACGTGGATCGCGATCGCGCTATCACCACCTATGAAGCTATCTCCGACCTGGCGCAGCCCTCAGCCGCTCTGCTCCGCAGCGCCTCCGGTACCGTGCCCCCTTCCCTGGCTCTGCGCTACCTGCAACTGCCTCGTCTGGACCAACGAATTCCGGAGTTAGCTCGCCAGGTCACCGCTTCCGCCGGCACGACCTACGATCAAGCCGCCGCCATCCAGCAGTACTTAATGACGCGTTATGGCTACACGCTGGAGTTGCCCCGCACTCTGGCGCGCGACCCGGTGGCCAATTTCCTGTTCGTGCGCAAGCAGGGCCATTGCGAGTACTTCGCATCCGCCATGGCAATCATGCTCCGCACCCTGGGGGTTCCAGCCCGCATCGTCAACGGTTTCCGCGGGGGCGAGTTCAACGACCTTACCGGCAGTTACCTGGTCCGCGCCCGCGATGCCCACTCCTGGGTGGAAGCCTACATTCCGGGATATGGGTGGACTACCTTCGACCCCACGCCCGCCGGGTTGGGCTACGCGCACGGGCGCTGGAGCCGGCTGCAACTTTACCTGGACGCAGCTTCCGAATTCTGGCGGGAGTGGGTGGTCAACTACGACTCCATCCACCAGCGCACGCTGGAGGACAGCGCCGGAGCACATAGCCGCGCCCTGTGGGAGGGGCAGCGCAGGTGGCTGCGCGCGCAATACGCCTTGCTGCTGGCCCGCGCCCGAGTCGCACAGCGCTCCTTTTTGCGTGAGCCATCGCGCTGGGCTTTCGGCTTCGGAGGCGGGGTTATGATCCTCATCCTGCTGGCCAATGCGCGCCGCCTGCAACGCGGGTGGCGCAACCGGCGAACTGCCCGACGCCCTGCGCAGGCTCCGCAGATGGCAGCCAGCATCTGGTACACGCGCATGACCCGCGCCACCGCCCGCCGCGGCTGGCGTAAATTGCCCGCTCAGACTCCCCAGGAATTTGTCGCCACCATCGGCGAGGATGCGCTCCGGCAGTCTGTAGACCGGTTCACCAGGCATTACGAGCGCGCGCGTTTCGCTCAATCATGTGAAGATGCCCAGCGCCTTCCCGAGTTGTACCAGGAAATTGCGTCGGTTCCCCGCGGATGACATGAAGCGGGTTCAAAGAAGCCGGACGTGGGCGACGTTCCGGTTTATGACGAAAATTCGAAGGTTGTTGGTCTTAGCATCCGCCGGAAAGAGAAAGAAACCAAGTTTCTGCGGGCTCCAGCCCTCCGTCGTGCCGATGATCTTTTCTCCGTCTTTAAATGTAACCTCCAGCCTTCGGCCGCGCCCGCCGTTGCTCTCGTAACGCTCCTTGTATTGAGGGTTTCCGTCAAAAACTTTCACGAAGAACAGCGCCTTGAGGTCGGCGAGTTCCACATCAGCTCCGGAATCCGGGGCTGAGTTGGCTTCAGGAAAAAGCCGAAAACGTTCGCGCGCAGGAGAGAAGTTGAATACGTAGCCTTTCAGCCGGCCTCCATCCAGGCAGGCCACCACCAGTTTGCTTACCTCTCGCGCGGTTTGCGTGGATGTAGCCATACAGCTTTGCTCGCAGTTTGCTCTCGACTAGCGCGACACCCCGCCTCTCGCATTGTGGAACACCGTGAGCCCGCCGCCATACATGCCGCCCCCTACGAGCAAGAAGGAGTAGTTCCAATGCGGCCCTGAGTTCAAGATGGGAAAGCAACCGTCGCCTGCCCTGTGCCGGCCCAGTGGCCCCCCTCACTTGACATTTGCGGGCCTGCGTTGATCATTGGCGGATCGCAAAAGGAGAATCGCTATGGGTGGCAACCAGTCCTATGTTGCTCCTGATCTCCACGGCAGAGTGGCGCTGGTGGCGGGTGCCACTCGCGGCGCCGGACGCGGCATCGCTCTCGCTCTGGGTGAGGCTGGGGCCACTGTCTACTGCAGCGGGCGGAGTTCGCGGGCGAAACCACCTTCCAGGGAAACGCCTCTGCGGCCCGGTTCCAAAGCAGCCACACAGGCCATGCCGGCCGACTATTACGCTCACCGTGCCGAAACCGTGGAGGAAACCGCCGAAATGGTTGCCGCCCGCGGCGGCAAAGGGATGCCAGCGGTGGTAGACCATCTTGTGCCCTCCCAGGTGGAGGAGTTGTTGGTGAGGATCCGCCGGGAACAAGGCCGCCTGGACATCCTGGTCAACGACATCTCCGAAAGTGCCGAGCATGATTTCGGTAAACCCTTCTGGCAGCTCGATCTGGAAAAGGGTTTTGCCATGTTTCGCCACGCCATCCACACGCACATCATCACCAGCCGTATTGCTGTTCCCTTGATGATCGAAACCTGCGCCCAGCCCGGGCCTAGCGGTCTGATCGTGGAAATCGGCGATGGCGACAGCTACACCTACCGCGGCAATCTCTTTTTCGATCTTATTAAGACCACGGTCATACGACTGGCCTTCGACATGGCGCGCGAACTGCGCCGCAGGAACATCGCGGCCGTGGCACTCACTCCGGGGTTTCTAAGGTCCGAGGTCATGCTGGAGCGTTTTGGCGTGACTGAGGCTAACTGGCGGGATGCCACTCAGAAAAATGCCGATTACAGTGAATCGGAAACCCCCTTATACGTGGGCCGGGCCGTGGCCGCGCTCGCCGCCGACCCGCAGATCATGAAAAAGTCGGGACGGGCATTTAGTTCCTGGGGCTTGTCTGACGAGTACGGCTTTTGCGACGCTGATGGCGCGCAGCCCCATTGGGGGCGCCACTTCGCCGCCAAGTACGGCGATTGCATGAAATCCTGCGACGACCGCTTTTACGAGCGCTGGTCGGGTGGCCCGGTTGACCTTCTATGGCCCGATTGGCCCTGAGCGTCTCCCCAAACTGCCTGCTAAAATAAATAGACTCCATGCCGTTGAAAGAGCCAATCGTAGCAGCGTCCCGCGAACAAACCAGCCCGCGCAAGCCGACAAAAATAGGCTTCGTAAGCCTGGGCTGTCCCAAGAACCTGGTGGACAGCGAGGTCATGATGGGCCTGCTGCAACGCGCCGGAGCGGAGCTTACACCGCGGGCAGAAGATGCCGACGTCATCGTGGTCAACACCTGCTCGTTCATCGGCAGCGCCAAGCAGGAATCCGTAGACACCATCCTGGAAATGGCCGAGCACAAGACCAACGGGCGGGCCCGACGCCTGGTTGTAGCCGGATGCCTGGTGGAGCGCTACCGCGAAGAGATCCGCAAGAACATTCCCCAGGTGGATGCCGTGGTCGGCACTGGGGAATTGGAACAGATTCTCGCCGCGGCAGGTATTGCGCCCAGTCCCTTATCTCCCGCCGACGGCCATTCGCCTTTCACTATCCTGAATGACCGCCCCGAGGGCCGGGCCCGCGAAGCGCAAGGCCGCTTTTCCCGCCAGGAGTGGGACGGCGCCATTGCCGACCTTCCCAATTACCTTTACGACGAGAACACACCGCGGCTACTGACCACGCCCGCCTGCTCCGCTTACATCAAGATTGCCGAGGGCTGCGACCATCCTTGCGGCTTCTGCATCATCCCCCAGCTGCGCGGCAAATTCCGCTCCCGGCGTTTTGAGTCGGTCATCGCCGAGGCCGAGCGTCTGGCGCGCAATGGCGTGCGCGAAGTTACCCTCATCGGCCAGGACACCACCTGTTACGGCGAGGACTTGGGGCTGAAAGATGGACTGGCGCTCCTGCTGGAAAAGCTGGCGCAAATTCAGGACCTGCGCTGGGTGCGCTTCCTCTATGCCTATCCCAACAAGATCACCGGCCGCCTGCTGGAAACTATTGCCTCCAATCACAAGATTTGCTCTTACATTGATGTACCCCTGCAGCACGCCTCGCCCGCGGTGCTGAAACGCATGAAGCGTGGCGGTGGCTCGGATCTGTTCCTGCGTTCCATTGAGAAGATGCGGCGCGCTATTCCTGCTCTCACCTTGCGTACCACGTTCATTGTTGGCTTTCCGGGCGAAAGCGAACGCGATTTTGAGGAGCTTTGCGAATTTGTTCGGCAGGCCGAGTTCGACTGGCTGGGCGCCTTCGG
>DATEGM010000439.1:0-9371 GCA_035280085.1 Terriglobales bacterium | reverse complement strand
CACCGCCAAGGCGCAGCGCGGCACTATCAATGACGTGGTGCAGGCCACGGGCACCATCAACGCGGTTATCACGGTGCAGGTTGGATCGCAGGTTTCGGGAATGATCTCCAAGCTGTTCGTGGATTTCAACTCCCGCGTGCGCCAGGGGCAAGTGGTGGCAAAGATCGAACCTTCGCTGTTCGAAGGCGCGCTGCTGCAGGCCAAGGCCGACCTGCAGAACGCGCGCGCCAACCTGACAGCCGCCCAGGCCGAACTGGAGAAAGCCAGGGCCACGGCGGTGCAGACTAAGGCCGACTACCAGCGCGCGATCGGACTAGCCAAGGAAGGCGTAATGAGCCCGCAGCAGCTTGACTTGGCGCTGGCCAATGCCGATACGGCCGCCGCCGCTGTGACCGCCGCCGAGGCTACTGTGAAGCAGGCCGCCGCCCAAGTGAGTCTTAAAGCCGCCGCCGTGGATGTGTCGCAGATCAACCTGGACCACACCATCATCCACGCGCCTATTAACGCAATCGTGGTGGCGCGCAATGTGGATGTGGGGCAGACGGTGGCAGCGTCGCTGCAGGCCCCAACCTTGTTCAACATCGCCCAGGATCTGACCAAGATGCAGGTGGATACGCAGACGGATGAATCCGACGTAGGCAACATCAAGGTTGGGCAGGAGGCGAGCTTTACGGTTGACGCCTATCCCAACCAGACATTTCGCGGACGCGTAGTGCAGATTCGGCTGAATCCCACGGTGGTGCAGAACGTGGTCACCTACGACACGGTAATCGCGTTTGAGAATCCGGAGATGAAGCTGTTTCCCGGCATGACGGCATACGTGACCATCCCCGTGGCCACAGCGGAAGACGTGCTGGAAGTGCCGAATACGGCACTGCGCTTCAAGCCGGCGATGAGCGCGGAGCAGATTCGCCAGGCCTATGCGCAATATGGCATCGCCGAGCCGCATGCCGGTAATTCGCGCGGGAGCGGCAATGGCGAGTCGACTAAGACTCCGGGAGTGGGACTGCAGGGTCCACGCACGCCGCGCCGCGACGTGGCCATAATCTGGAAAATGCGCGCTGACCGCGGCATTGAGCCGGTGATGATCCGTACCGGCATCACCGACCACACACAGACCGCCGTGGCGGAGGTGCTCAAAGGCGGGTTGCAGCCGGGAGACGAGTTGGCCATCGGGCAGGAAACCGGGGCGCGCGGGCCGAGCGGTCCGGGGATGATGCGGCGGTGAGGAATTGAGTAAGCGTGCAATTGAGCAGTTGTGTAATTTGCGTTCCATAGGGGTGTGCAACGAAAGGTTTTCAAGGAAGGCGTCATGCTGAAGGCCTTCGGGATGAGGCAGGCTATAAGGGTCTTCGCGGGCGAGGGCGCGCGCGCCACAAGAGATTTTTGGAGACGTAACGAGTTACGTCTCTACTGAAAGTAAGGAAATTACAAATTATTAATTGCCAAGTTGCAAATCCCTTTGTCCACTTCCACGCAAACCGCATCGCAAGCTAACGCCTCGCGGACAACGCCTGAATTGATTCGCGTAGAAGATGTACACAAGTACTACGAGCTGGGCGAAACGAAGGTTCACGCCCTGCGCGGAGTAAGCGTGGCCATAGGCCGAGGCGAGTTTGTGGCCATCATGGGCGCCAGCGGCAGCGGAAAATCCACCTTCATGAACCTGCTGGGTTGCCTGGACCGGCCATCGAGCGGCCGCTATCTGCTGGAGGGCACCGACGTTTCGCAGCTGGATAAAAAGGCTCTGGCCGCCATTCGCAATCGCCAACTCGGCTTTGTATTTCAGGGCTTCAACCTGCTCTCGCGCACAACCGCTCTGGAGAACGTGGAACTGCCTACGCTGTACGCTCAGGTGAACAAAGAGGAGCGGCTGCGGCGGGCGCGGGAAGCGCTGGGTGCGGTGAGCCTGGAAGACCGCATGGACCACTTTCCCTCGCAGCTTTCGGGCGGGCAGCAGCAGCGGGTGGCCATCGCCCGCGCGCTGGTGAACCGGCCTTCTATCCTGCTGGCGGACGAGCCCACCGGCAACCTGGACAGCCGGACTTCGGTGGAGATCATGGATGTGTTTCAGCAGTTGAACGACCAGGGGCTTACCATTGTGCTGGTCACGCACGAGCCGGACATCTCGCGTTTTGCCAAGCGGACGCTCCTCTTTCGCGACGGGAAAATCCGCCGCGATGAAGCAGTAACGGAGCGTCCGCGAGCGGCCGAGGCGTTGAAGGCGATGCCCACGGTCGAGGATTAAGTCGCCATGGATCTGCTCTCCATCTTGCGCATCGCCTGGCGGGCGCTGGCGCGGAACAAGTTGCGCTCCGGGCTGACCATGCTGGGGGTGATTATCGGCGTGGGCGCAGTGATTGCCATGGTGGGCGTAGGGCAGGGAGCCAGCCAGGCGGTGCAGGAGCAGATTGCGGCCATGGGCTCCAACGTGGTGTTCGTGGCCAGCGGCACGGTGAACCGCGGCGGGCTGCGCCTGGGTTGGGGGCAGACCAAGAGTCTGCTTTACGACGACATGCGCGCCATTGTTCGCGAGTGCCCGGCAGTACGGTCGGCGGCTCCCGGCGCCACGACCACGGCGCAGATTGTTTTTGGCAACGACAACTGGTTCACCAACGTGCAAGGCACCGAGCCGCAATACTTTGAGATTCGAGACTGGACCTTCGCCGAAGGCGTGCCTTTCACTCAGGGTGATGTGGACGCTGCCGCTAACCTGGCGATTATTGGCAACACCGTGCGACAGAACCTTTTTGGCGCCACCGACCCAGTGGGACAAGTCATCCGCCTAAAGGATTTGCCGTTTCGCGTGGTGGGCGTGCTCAATGCCAAGGGTCAGTCGGCGCACATGGGCCAAGACCAGGACGACGTCATTTTTGTGCCGATTACGACCTTGCAGAAGAAATTGACGGGCGATACCTGGCTGCGATTCATTGTGGTGTCAGCGGTGAGCCGGCAGGCCAGCTACGCCGCCCAGCAGGAAATCACAGCGCTGCTGCGCGACCGGCACCGCATACGGCCCGGCCAGGATGACGACTTCATGGTGCGCAACCTGGCGGACATCGCGCAGCTGGCGGACCAGTCCTCGCGGGTTATGACCCTGCTGCTGGCCTCCATCGCCAGCGTGTCGCTGATCGTGGGGGGCATCGGGATCATGAACATCATGCTGGTCTCGGTGACGGAGCGCACGCGCGAAATCGGCATCCGCATGGCGGTGGGCGCAACCGAGGAGGACGTGCAGCGCCAGTTCCTGATCGAGGCTGTGGTGCTCAGCCTGATGGGAGGCGCCGCCGGTATTCTGTTCGGCGTGGGCGCTTCACTGCTGATAACGCGGCTGCTGGGTTGGGCGGTGCTGATTTCGCCAGTGGCCATCTCCGTGGCGGCGCTGTTTTCCGCGGCGGTGGGCATCTTCTTTGGTTTCTATCCCGCGCGCAAGGCGGCCCGGCTGGATCCAATCGAGGCGCTGCGGTTCGAATAGGTTGTGCCGCACGCGCCTTCCGGCTTACTGCTGGCTGCTGGAGTTTGTCTCCCCGGCCGGGGCTATCTCTTTCGCCATCTGGTCCTGGTGTTTGACGTCGGAAAGCAGATTCTCGATGTACTGCTTTACGGTGGGGTTGTGGGTGCTCATGGCGGTGTCTTCGTAGCTTCCGTATTGCCGGTCGAGGTCAGCGGCCATGCGGGCCAGAAACATGCGGTCCAACTGCGGCCCGGAATATTTCTCCAATTCCTGCTTGGCCTTGCGGTCATGGCGGCTTAAGCGCAGGGGAAGAGCCAGGTGAACACGGTGAGCTACCGACAGAAGTTCCTGCTGGGCCCGGCTACGCTCCGTCACCAGGGTGCGGGCAAAATTTTTAGCGGCGGCACTGAATCCTTTCTGCTCCGCCAGCTGGCCCAGTTCGATGGCGGCCTGATTCTCTTCGGCAGCATCGCGCAGAAAGCTCTTATCCGAGTGGCTGAGCATGGAGGATTGTTGGTGAGCATCGGGCTCGCTGGTCTGGGCAGCCAGGAATGGCGCATTACCGGGCAGGAGGAGCAAACCGCCTATCAGGAGGCAAGGAAGACAATGCAGGAGCCATTCCGCACGGCAGCTGGGACGAGCGCGCATGTTTACTTGAATTATCACACTCCGCGCCTGGTTGCCAAGGCGATCGCAAATTCTGTTGCTTTTCTAATGAACCGGGGCAGGGAGAGGATAGCCGACTCGCCCGCATCCAGCTACAATGCCGAACAGCAGCAGGAGGAAAATTGGCAAACCTGTCGGCAACCGAATACCTTGCCCTGGCTGAGTTTCGCCATCAGCTCGAACGCTTTCTGCAGCGGCGGCGCCGGGCGGCCCGCCAGGCCGGATTGCAGCCAAAACAATATCAACTCATGCTGGCGGTGAAGGGCTTGCCAAAAGGGCAGCGGCCCACCGTGGGCGAAATTGCCGAGCGGCTGCAAATCCAGAACCACAGCGTAGTAGAACTGGTGGACCGCCTGGAAAAGCGCCGTTACATCGAACGCCAGCGCGACGAGCATGACCGCCGCGTAGTGCGCCTGATACTTACCCCGGCGGGCGAGGCAGTGTTGCGCAAGCTGGTTACCCAGAGCTTAACGGAGCTAAGAACCGAGGCTCCGGCGTTGCTGCGTTCGTTGACCGGAGTCCTGCGCCAAAAATGATAACCCGGCGCCGGTCAGCGGGGTGAGAGCGCCCTCTCAGCGGCCGCCTTTTCCAGTTCCAGCCGCTTCTTCTTATCCAAATAGAAGAGCATGAACAGAACCCCGCCCAGGATCAGCAGGGTAAAAGCGCCCGCGATCTGCAGCACCCTGCCCATAATGGCGGTGTAGCGCCCGGAATTAGGGTCGTAGTGGGAGCAAAAGAGCAGCACCTCATCCCTTAGCGAACCAATTCTTTCCTGGGACGATTGCACCAGGGCCAGGCGCAAATCCTGCGCCGGATAATCAATGCCGTAGAAATACTGAGCCACTTTGCCCTTGGGCGTGAGAACCACGATGCCGGTAGCGTGCGCATACTGCTGCGTCTGCCCGTCCCAGGCGTAGTGGAAACCAACCGCCTGGGTCAGCGCGGTAATTTGCGGCTGCTGACCGGTCAGGAAGTGCCAGCCTTCGGCAGCCTGGGGCTGGCCGTAGCTGGCGATGTAAGTCTGCTTGCTGGCCGCCGCCAGCGCGGGTGTTTCCCGCGGATCGAAACTGACGGTCAGCACGTTAAATTGCTGGCCAATGCGGAAGGGAAGCTGACGGAAAGCGTGGGTGGCTCCCGCCAGTACCTGGCTGCACAGCATGGGGCAGCGATAGTAAGCCAGAATCAGAACCACGGGCTTGTGCCCGAAATAATCGCCTAGGCGCACCGGCTGGCTGCTTTCGTCGCGAAAAGCCAAACTGAGCGGGACTTGGCTGTCCAGTTTCTGTTCGTAGCGGACGTTTTTGAGGATGGGAGGGAGTTGGCCGGAAGGCGCTCCTGCCGAGGCCGCATCGGGCACTCCTTGACTGGTGGCGGGCTGGGAAGCGCCAACCAGGACGATGGCGATGATGAGAAGGGAAAAGTGAAATCGAAATATCTTCCTGGGAAGCACCATGACTCCTGGGCCGCGGCGCACGGCGGAAGAAAATAGTATAGCCCTGCCGATCCGTAGGCCGGAAAGAGCAGGTTGCAACAAAAGAAAAACCCGGAGCGCAAGCCCCGGGTTCTTCGCCCTGCCCCCTGAAATTCAGTTGCCATTTACGGAAGGCAGCACAGCGTACACCACAGCGACTTGAGGACTCACACCCGCCTTGGCCAGCTGCCGCTCGCGGGGATGAACCGCCAGCGTGCGGACGCAATCATCTGCCGATGTCCAAATCTCAGCCAGGAAGTACTCGTCGCCATAGCGATGGAATACGAGCTTCGGAGTGCTGATTTTCTCGCGCCAGTCGGTGGTATTCGGCATCATCAGCTCAACGCCACGCCGGCCATTTGACAGTAGCATCGGTTGCCCGAACCCAGTCGGGGCAATGTTGTACTCGCCAGCAGGAAGCACCCCATATCCGGCGCTGAAGCTGAAGGGCACATCGGCCTTGATCAGGACCTGCGCATGGCTGGGTGTGGCCGCCACGGTCACGAAAGCAACGCATGCCAACAGAGCGATAATCGCGTAGTTTTTCATTTTCGTTCTCCTCTCCGGAACTCTTTGGCCGCCTCGCGACCACCCATGCAGAGTGCATCCCAGGGGCCACACAGTTGAGGCCGCAATCGAATTTCGGCAAAGGGCGAGAATCGCTTTGCTATCAACAAAATTCGTCTGGACCGGGGCAGAGGAGCGCCGTCGCCGGCGTCTCGCGATGGCGCTATAGCTATCCCATCGGATAGTTCGTCTATCCGATCCGATAGCGAGGAGGCTGGATTCCTGCAGCCCGAAATTGAAACGCCGCGCCGCGCGGTTCCGGAGCTATGCTAGGCAACAGAGGGGGAGGGAATATGTCCCCGGCCCTGATTGCGATTGCCGGTCCCTTGAATGGGACAACCGTGGAATTGGACTCGCCTGAGATAACCATTGGGCGGGAAGCCGGCAACCTGGTATGCGTACAAAGCGCCTGGGTGTCCCGCCGTCACTGCGCGCTTCGCCGCGAAGGCGGCAGCGTGGTAGTGCAGGACCTGGAGAGCCGCAACGGCACGTTTGTGAATGGCATTCCCGTTACACAGCAGGAACTGAAGCACGGCGACCTGCTGACGGTCGGGGACTGTTCTTTTCGTTTTGTGTGTCAAACCGAGGCGCCGGCCGCACAATCAGCGGCGGTGGAGTTGGAGGAAACCACTACCGTGCTGCTGGCTCCGCTGTGGCTGCCCCCGGCTGAAGTACCCTACTCGGAGGGCAAAGCAGCGCTGGCTTCCGAAACTGGCGCACGAACACTGCGCGACCTAAGCGCCCTGCTCACCATGGCCGGCAAAACTGCTTCGGTGGAGGATTCCGAATCGCTTTATTGGCAACTGCTGGGCATGATCTTTGAGGTTATTCCCGCGGAACGTGGCGCGATCCTGCTGACCGGGAGCAACGCGGAAGAGCTCTCGCCCGCATTCGCCTGGGACCGCGCCTCAGGTCCTGACCGTCCGGTGCGAGTGAGCCGTACGGTGGTGCGCCAGGTGCTGGAGCGCAGGTCAGCGGTGATGGTCAACGACGTGGCCGGGAATGTCGAACTGCGAGATGCCCAGAGCTTGCGGGTGGAGGGCATACGATCGCTGCTCTGTGCGCCGTTGCTGGCCGGCGAGCGCGTGCTGGGCGCCATTTATCTGGACTGCAGCCAGGGCGGCGCACATTTTGACGAGCAGCACCTGCTGATGCTGACGGCGGTTGCCGGCCTGGCAGCGCTGGCCTCGCAGCGCGTGCGGCGCATCGAGTCGCTCAAGAGTGAGAACGAGCGCTTGCGAGCGGACTTGAAACTGGACCATAGCCTGGTGGGGGAAAGTGCCGCCCTGCGCCGGGCATTGGAGCGCATCGCCAAAATCGCCCCTTCCGACTCCACCGTGCTTTTGTGCGGCGAAAGCGGAACTGGCAAGGAACTGGCGGCACGCGCGCTGCACGGTTCCAGCCCTCGCGCCCAGAATGCGTTCGTGGCCATCAACTGCGCCGCCATTCCGGAAACATTGCTGGAAAGCGAGTTGTTCGGGTACGAAAAGGGCGCGTTTACCGGCGCCGCGGGACAGAAGAAAGGCCAATTCGAAGTGGCCAATGGCGGCTCCATCTTCCTTGATGAAATCGGGGAACTGGCGCCGGCGCTGCAGGCCAAGCTGCTACGCGTGCTGCAGCAGCGCGAGTTCGTGCGACTGGGCGGAACTCAGCCCATTAAGGTTGACGTTCGACTGATCGCGGCCACGAACCAGGACTTGCGCGCCGCCGCGGATGCAGGCCGTTTCCGCAAAGACCTGTTCTTCCGCCTCAACGTGGTGGCCATCACCATGCCGTCCTTGCGTGAGCGCGGGCAGGACATTCCCCTGCTGGCGAACTATTTTCTCTCCCGTTACAGCCAACGCTGCAAGCGGCGGGTGCGCGGAATCTCGCCGCAAGCCATGGAGTGCCTCCACCGCTATGACTGGCCGGGCAATGTGCGGGAACTGGAAAATGCGATTGAGCACGCCGTGCTGCTGGGGGCGGACGACGTAGTCATGCCCGAAGACCTGCCGGAAGTGATCGCCGAAGGACAGGCCGCCGATTCCGGGCAGGGAAGCGGCTATCACGCCGCCATCAGCGAACTGAAGAAGAAGCTCATTGTGCAGGCCTTCCAGCAGGCGGGAGGGAGTTACACCGAGGCTGCGCGCCTGCTGGGAGTGCACCCCAATTACCTCCACCGGCTGATCCGCAATCTCAATTTGAAGGCTTCCCTGCGCGCCACGGGGGAGAGATCCGCCGATTAGCGGCTCCCACCCACGGATTTGGAATTCCTTTACCGCGGATGAACGCAGATGTGGACGGATTTTCGTCTTCTTCCATCTCATTTAGAATGACTGAGCAGGCTCGCTGAACGGGCTTGCACGACAATTCGACGCCGGCTTGTCCGCAGACCACTGGGCACGCCGATGACGCGGAGAGATGGGTGAGTGGTTGAAACCGCACGCCTCGAAAGCGTGTATACGGGGAACCGTATCGGGGGTTCGAATCCCTCTCTCTCCGCCATCTAAGCTCCCTGCCTGCACGTTCGCGCCTCAATTCCTAGTGGCGCCAATATCTACGATCCCATCGGAACCTTCTGCCACAAACGAATCAGGACTTTCCGAACAGGATTGAGCTAAGACCTAGATTGTATTATCATCCAGTATTAAAAAGGGGGCTGAAGCATGGAGATCGGCCTGTTTGAAGCCAAGCAGAAATTGTCGGAGCTCGTGGAGCGAGCGTCTCAGGGAGAAGAGGTTGTCATCACACGCCGTGGCAGGAAACTCGCCCGGCTGGTCCCTATGCCCGCTCACCGCACGAGGAGACTGAAGGCAATCTTTGATTCCATCAGAGAAGCGCGCATCAAGCTGCCCAAAGGGATGACAGTAAAGGATCTGATCGAAGAGGGAAGGAATTCTTGAAATACCTGGTGATGGACGCATCGGTGGCGGTGGCCTGGATGGTGGATGCGCCCGTTCCGCACGTAGCATCACGCGCTTTGAAGCTGATTGAAACGGGCACCACCGCCGTCGTTCCCGACCTCTGGTATTACGAGGTGTGCAACAGCCTGCTGACGGCGGAGCGCAAAGGACGGGCCGCCCCGGCGCTGATTTCTTCTCTTATAAGAGATCTTGAGCGGTTAGCTGATTTCCTGGAAGCAAGCCCCACCACTCCCTCGCTGTTGATGGCTGCAGCCCGCGAATCAGGTCTGACGGCCTACGATGCCGCTTACCTTGAACTAGCCCGGAGGCG
>DATEGM010000438.1:0-5489 GCA_035280085.1 Terriglobales bacterium | reverse complement strand
ACCGCAAACCCTTGTTCCGCTGTTGGTTGCAGGGTGAGGGTGACCTCCACATGGCCACGCGCCATCTTTTCCTTAAGCAAGCGGCGCAGCTTCATCTCCAGTTCGCTGCTGTCGGGCGGCATGCGGAAGTGGAGGTCCAGAAAGCGGTGGTTCACCGACTTGAGCGCCAGGGTGAAGCCCAGCTTGCCGTTGACCTGCCCCCTGGCCTGCGCGAACCCTGTCATGGAATGGATGGGCATAGGCTCAGCTCTCCACCGCGCCCGCCTGCACCTTCTGGCTATCCCAATCCAGGAATTGCAGATTGTAGAGGCGGCGGTAAGTGCCCAGGTGGCTCATGAGGTCCTGGTGAGTGCCAATGTCGGTGATAACCCCATTCTCCAGCACCACGATACGGTTAGCGTGGCGCACGGTGGAGAGGCGGTGGGCGATGACCACCACGGTGCGTCCGCGCATCAGGTTCTGCAGAGCCGATTGCACCAGGGCCTCGGACTCGCTGTCCAGCGCCGAAGTGGCCTCGTCCAGAATCAGGATGGGGGCATCTTTGAGCAGGGCGCGAGCAATGGCAATGCGCTGGCGCTCGCCGCCAGAGAGGCGCACGCCGCGCTCGCCGATAACCGTCTTGTAGCCTTCGGGCAAGGCTTCAATGAAATCGTGGGCCAACGCCGCTTTGGCCGCCTCAACCACACGTTCCTGAGGTACTGCCGGCTGACCGTAGGCGATGTTGTTGCGCACGGTATCGTTGAAAAGCACGGTTTCCTGGGTGACGATGCCGATTTGCGCGCGCAAAGACGCAATGGTGAGGTCGCGCACATCCTGACCGTCAACCAGCAGGCGGCCTCCGGTCACGTCGAAGAAGCGCGGAATCAGGTGCACCAGCGTGCTCTTGCCGGCGCCACTGGAGCCGACCACGGCCAGGACCTCGCCAGAATGCACCGTCAGGTCAATGTCGCGGAGGACGTCGCGGGATTCGCCGTTGGAACCATAGGAGAAACTCACGTGATCGAAGCGGATGCTCTCGCGAAAGGGCGGCAGTTGTCGAGCTGCAGGCTTCTCCAGAACCGCGTCTTCCAGATTCATGAAATGGAAAATGGAGGCGGAAGCGCCCAGCGCCTGCTGGAAGTTGTTATTGAAGACTGCGAACTTGCGCACCGGCTCGTAGAGCTTGTAAACGGCGATGATGAAAGCCACAAAAACACCGCCGGTGAATACCCCCGCTTTGATCAGGTTGCGCCCCAGGAGCAACAGCAGCGCGATGCCGATGGCGCCGATGATGTCCATGGTGGGCGAACTGACGGCGGCAGCGGCCACGGAGCGCAGGTTGGCGCGGAACAGGCGGCGGGCCGCGGCCCGGAAGCGGCCTATCTCCCACTCCTCCATGCCAAAAGCCTTCACGATGCGGTTGCCGGTGATAGTTTCGTGCAGCAGGTTGTGGATGTCGGCCAGCTTGTCCTGGCCGCGGCGCGTGGTGTGGCGCACACGGCGGCCGATTCTGCCGGCGGAAAGAATCACAAAGGGAATGAAGAGCACCAGCACCCAGGCCAGCTTGCCGCCGAGCACGACGACCACGCCGGCTACGAAGATGAGCGTGAAAACCTGCTGCAGGAATTCCGCCAGCACGGTGGACATGGCGTATTGCACACGCTCAATGTCGTTGATAATGGCGGAGAGCAGCGTGCCCGTGGAGTGGCGCTGGAAGAAGGCCGCCGAGCGGCGCAGGATGGAATCGTGAACGTCGTTGCGCAGGTCGGTGATCATGCCGTACCCGGCGTAATTCACCAGGTAAGTGCCAAGGTAGTCGAAAATCCCCTTCAGAACCGTGGCTGCGACCAGGGCGAAGGCGACCACCGTCCAGGCATTGGTGAAGTGGGAAGGCACCAGGTGCTGCAGGTAGACGGTGTGGTGGGTGCCGGGGAAGGTGAACAGGGCTAGTTTCTTCGATTGCGCTGCGGGGTTCAGCACGGCATCCAGAATGGGGCCGATTAGGAGGAGGCGGAAGGCATCCAGCAGGCCCACCAGAGCCATGGCAATGACGGAGGTCAACAGCTGGACCTTATAGGGCCCGACGTAGCGCAAAAGGCGCGTCAGTTGGCGCATAGGCCTGCGGAAAACGAAATTTGCCGGAAGCAGCGCGAAGGCTGCGGTTCAACGACCATGCCTGCTCGGAACTGTTCTTCCAGCATTTTACTGGAAAATAACGAATTGCCGCTTGGCCAAGTTGAGGCGGGGGTGCGTGCCGCCTCTACGGGGCTCGTGACGGCAGTAGGGCGAGCGTAACCGACTCCTTTCCCACCCTTTGCATAAACCGCAAAGGGTGGGGCACCCCGTTTCGTTTATGGGATATATTCCTCGATGCGGGGCAAAGGATGGGCCACCCGCCAACTGGAGAATTCCCAGATTGGAACGGCCAAAAATCAGGGAACGTTCCGTCTGTCCCCGGTTATTCCAGCAGGGAAAGCCGGTAGAGTTGCGAGCACTGCCAGAGCAGTTCAAGGTGGGTGATGCGATCTCCATCTTGCGCGAAGATAACTTGTGGGGCGTTACCACGTTGCGTAACATGGTGAGGAACGTCAATCACCACCACGCGGGGAAGTCGTGCCATATCTTAAAGCGTAGCAGACGTGATGTTTTTGGGAATGGAGAAGAGTGGCGTCTGGCGACGGGAGAATTCACAGATTGGGAGGCCCAAAAACCGGGGAACGTTCCGTCTGTCCCCGGTTATTGTCCCTGTTATTGTCGGGAGCACCCCAATGCCATTTATCGACACCAGCACCCTTGAAGTCATTGAGCGTCTCCCGGGCTGGCAGGGACGCTATTTTCACTCGCCCAGCATGACTTTCGCGCATTATGACTTCAGGCGCGGCTCGTCGATCCATGAGCACTGCCATGCGCAGGAAGAGGTCTATGAAGTCATCGAGGGCGAACTCGAACTGACTATCGACGGCGTGAAGCAGGTGGCTCGACCGGGTCTGGTGGGGGTCGTGCCGAGCAATGTCCGCCACTCAGTCAAGGCGCTGACCGATGGTCGAGCCATCATTGTTGATTATCCGTTGAGGCGAGAGGTGGGTGCGAAGCACTCGTAGCCGCGAACTCCTCAGCATTCGGGTCGATCTGGTTGACAAATGCGAAAAGAATTCAAGGCGAAGCTGAACGGAGACGAGTCGCGGAGGGACGCAAGTGCCGCATTCACGCTGCCGTTCGACACGCGGGATGTCTGGGGCAAAGCCAAGGTGCCCGTAAAAGTGACTATCAATGGCTACACTTGGCGCAGCACAGTTGGGAACCGGGGCGGGATTCAGTACATCGTCGTCAATGCCAATGCACGCCGGGTCGCAAGCGTAAAGGCGGGCGATTTCGTGACCATCACCCTTGAACCCGATACCGAGAAGCGAGAGATCGGGATTCCAACCGCGCTGCAGAAGGCACTGGGCAGGAAGCTGACCCAGAAACTAGGTGCTCTGTCATTCACGCACAAGAAAGAATTCATCGTCTGGTACACGCAAGCAAAGAAGGAAGAGACACGCGCCCGCCGGGTTGAAAAGATGAAGCAGATGCTCGCGGCAGACAAGGTCATTAGCTAGACGTTCAATTTCCAGTATCCGGCCAAAGAGGACTTTTGCACCTGTTGCTCCTCTAGCAGCAGATTCAGCGCCGCACCAGACGCCCAAAAACCGGGGAAGGTTCCGTCTGTCCCCGGTTATAAGACGCCCAAAAACCGGGGAACGTTCCGTCTGTCCCCGGTTATATGGGGAACGTTCCGTCTGTCCCCGGTTATAAGCGGGCGGCCCGTGAAGGTGCAACGGCGAAGCAGGGCCCAATCGGCGGGGGATTCCCCGGCGCGGAGATAGTCGTGCCAGCGCGCGGCCGTCCAGCGGCTTTGCCACAGTTGCGTGTCCAAAATCGAATTGCGGCTTTTCCGTGTGCGGCGATCCGGCTATCGCGAATCCGGTAGTTTGGGCAGAGCGGGCTTTGGCTCGGGGCTTGGTTTCTCCGGCAGGAAGGTGTAGCCGGAAATGGCGGCGGCGAGCGCCGGCTCCGGGCGAGATCCTTTGGGCGCGGGCACGCGAATACTGCGCACGATATAGCCTTTGCAGAGCACGCGGCTGTTGGGCTGGCCGGTGATCTCCTCCGGCATCTCAAAGACCAGTTCCACATCGGTGTCGTGGGTCAGCACCTCGCTGGCGCGGAAAAAGACGCCGGACTGGCTGATGTTCTCCACTGTTCCTTTATGCCAATTTTCGGTTCCAGCCTCGCGGTATTCCAGAGGCAGTTCGGCCCGCAAACGGCGAGCGCGCGGCACCCAGTTGGAACGGCGGCGGGAGCGGTGCCCCGGCTGGGTAGCAGGCTGGCCGGCAACGGTGGGCTGGATGCGCCCAGTACGCGTCATGGAGTTCCAGTCGTACATGTATTCCGCGCCGCACAGCACACATACCTGGTAGTAGTGGCCGTCGGGCCTGCGCCGCGGCCAGGCAAACTGGTGCGAGCACAGGCGATTGGTGATGGCATCGAGCAATCTGGCACCCATGAAGTGACCTGCCAACAGCCGCCGGAGAGCAGGATCCTGAGAGGAACCCCGGATACGAGTACCGGAAGTGTTGTTCGGCTGTTACCAGGACATGGTAACGGCATCCGGGGTACAGCGATAGATGACCACGGTAACCTGGCGAGGCTCCCTGCCCCTTTGCGAGGTTGATCTCCCACAAATTCAGAGTGTTAGCCAGTTGACGTTTGATGTGAGGAGAAACGCAACAACGAGCGGGGCTCGAAGGCGGGCGTTGCGAATGTGGAACCGTAGCCCTGTATCAGGTTACTTCAGTTATATTTACAGCCCTTGGGGGCCAAATTAATATCCATCTCGTAGTTTGGCAGTTCTGGGGGAGGGCTGCCGTGGCGTCCTGAGCTGAAAAGCTCAGGGCGCTTTTTATTTGGTATTTCACCGCAAAGACGCCGAGGACGCCGAGAAAATCAGGTCTGGGAAAAAAGAAAAGCGGCACGAGGTACCGTGCCGCTTAATTCAGTCCAAAGCAGGCTGAAAGCTGATAGCTGATAGCTGGTTTTACGCCAGCTGTTTATCCAGCGCCTTCTCGATCTTGTCCTTGGGAACGTAGCCCACGATCTGCTCCTGCACCTGGCCGCCCTTGAACACAAGCAGGGTGGGAATGCCACGGATGCCGTAGCGCTGGGGCGTAGCCGGGTTGCGGTCCACGTCCATCTTGCCGATCTTCACGCGGCCGCCGTACTGCGCTGCTACTTCATCCACAATTGGCGCCAGGGCTCGGCAAGGGCCGCACCAGGCTGCCCAGAAATCCACCAGCACGGGTTGGTCCGACTTCAGCACGGACTGGTCAAAATTAGAATCAGTTACCTCGAAAATCGCCTCGGATGCCATCTTCTCTCCCTAACGCAGCCGCTCTCCCGGGGCCGCCCATTTATCGTAGCATTTGAATTAGATGCCGGACAGCCTGTTTGGTCGCAGGAGCATGGGCCAGTGC
>DATEGM010000437.1:0-2242 GCA_035280085.1 Terriglobales bacterium | reverse complement strand
GAGGCGAAGTTGCAGTAGCTGCACTTGGTGCGGCAGAAGGGGACGGAAATGTACAATCCCAGCGGCATATCGGCCCGGTACGTTCGATTATCCCATTTCTGGCCTGCCGGACTTGCGCGACCTTTCGCCCTCTGGTGTATGGATCGGGCTTTCTGCCCCGCTTCCAGATAGCTTGTTTCTGGTGAGAAGTCGTAGGCTGAACAACTTGCGTGCCCCTTCCACCATGCCGTCGGATGGTAGGTATTTTGGCCACCACATAAATTCCTGAAATTTCTCACCCGCGGGGACGTATTACGCAATGAGGCTCAAAGAGAGCGGCAGCCAGCGGAGCAGGATGGAGACACTGGACCTGGAGACGGTCTTGGGGCTGGCCCGCGGGGGCGATGAGCAGGCTATGGGAGAGCTGCACCGCCGTTTCGCGCGTCGGGTGCAGGGCCTTTGCCGGCACCTGCTGCGCTCGGCGGAGAGCGCGGAGGACGCCAGCAGCGAAGTCTTTATGCGGATGGCGCGCATGTTCGCAAGCTACGACGATTCGATGCCCTTTGAACGCTGGCTCTTCAGCATAGCCAGCCATCATTGCATTGACCTTTTACGGAAGCAGCAGCGAGAGCGGCGCTGGCTGGAAGATGAGGATGTGGAAACACTCTCCGTCGCCATTGCCGCCGATTCGCCGCTGAACGAGTTGATCCGCGAAGAGCGCCGCGAAGCCGTGCGGGAAGCCATCGCCCGGCTACCGGAAAAATTCCGCGTGCCGCTGGCGCTCCGCTACTACGGCGAGTTCAGTTACGACCAGATTGCGCAGCAACTGCATCTGACCCGCGCCAATGTCGCGACTCTGGTGTTCCGTGCCAAGCAGGAGCTGCGCCAGGCTCTGGCGGCCCACGGGGGAATGTAAAACCATGGCCTGCTTTTCCGAACTTACTTACTCGATATTCGTCGATGAGGAGTTGCCGCCTGAGGAGGCGTCCCGCGTGCGGGCGCACCTCAGCGCGTGCCATCGCTGCCAAGGCCTGGTTGCCGCCCTGCAGGCGGAGAACCAGGCCCTGGCCCAGGTGCTGGCTGATCCCGTCACTGCGGCGGCCAAACCGCGTTTCCTCCGCGAATTCCTCATCCTCGTGGCGGTAATCGGGGTGGTGGGGGCGGGTCTTAGCTGGCTGAGCGGCCAGACTGCGCCTGTCAGCCTGAACTGGTTGAATCCCTTCAATGCGGAAGGCCGTATGAATGCCTTGTTCAATTTGCTCTTCTTCATGCAACGCGGAGGTGCTGACATGCTGGAACGATGGGCGGCTCTTGTGGGCGGCATATGTGTGGTGTTTGCCCTTGGCGGAACGATGCTTCTGTTGCCGCGCAGCCGGCGCCTGTTTCGCGCCGGCATCAACCTCGCTCTGGTGCTTCTCGCCTTTGTTTTCCCCGGACATGCGCTGGACCATCGGACGGGGAGCAATGTCACCATCGCGCAAACGGAAACCATCAATGACACCCTGCTGGTCCATGGCGAAACCGTGAACATTGATGGCGCGGTAAATGGCGATCTGATCGCGCAGGGCCGGCAAGTGGCGGTGCGGGGAACAGTTAAGGGCAACGTATTCGTCTTTGCCCAGCACGTCGAGATTGACGGTACCGTCGAGGGCAGCGTTGTCTCATGGGGGCAGACCGTTACAGTGCACGGAAATGTCGCGCACAACCTCTACTCCTGGAGTCAGTTCCTGCGCCTGGAACCCTCCGCCGAAGTGGGCATGGATATGATTTCCGGCGGCGCGGACCTGACCTTGGAAGGGAAAGTTGACCGCAGTGCGACTTTGTTCGCCCACACGACCGCTGTGCGCGGGATGGTTGGCCGTGACCTGGTTTTCCGGGGCGGCGAGCTCAGTCTCAGCTCCCCGGCGCGGGTGGGCGGCGACCTCTCTGCCTACGTCCGCAACGCGAGAAATGTGGACATTGCTTCCGGAGTGATGATTGGCGGCAAAACCGAAACTCACATTCAGCACGCCGTCAGCCGGTTTTCGAGCCGCCACTTCTACGTCTGGCAGGCGATCTGGCTGGCGGCGGCATTCCTGGTGGGCTTGGTGGCCATCTGGCTGGTGCCGGGTTTCATTCGCAGCGTATCGCAGGGCGTGGCCCAAGGCTGGCGCAGCCCGCTGCTGGGCTTAGCCGTACTGGTTGTCACCCCCATCGCTGTGGTATTGGCCGCCATCACCCTGGTGGGCCTGCCTTTGGCATTGTTGACTCTGCTCTTCTACGG